>CALLAD010000169.1 GCA_938002625.1 uncultured Aquificaceae bacterium | reverse complement strand
AGATTTTTGGGCACTTTGTAGTCTACCATCTGAGATTTCCATAGATCAGAAAAATGTGCCCTTTCGTCTATCCATCTTCCTATCCTACTTAGCATGGCATACCTCCTTTATGTTAATTCTTTAATAAACCCTGCTTCGCCTATAATTAGTTTGCCACCCTCTACCTTTTGAGGTGGTAAATAGAGGGGTCTTGGTGGAGGTCCGGCTATAATATCTCCCCAGGGTGAATAGAAACCACCATGACAGGGACAATGGAATACTGGATAGTTATACTCTGCCTCACCTTGTGGTTTCCAGAGGGGCACACAACCTAAGTGGGTACACACAGCTATCATTGTAAAAACACTTTGCCCCTGAAGTAGTTTAGAATTGTTACCCTCTCTTACTTTACCACTCCACTGAAAACCTTGAGGAAGCTTAATAACAAAGACGGGCTTTCCCTTCCATGATACTACCCTTACTTGTCCTTCTGGAATGCTGTTTATGTCTACCTCTACCACGGCACCAGCCAAAGAAGCAGCGCTTGGGGCAAGGGTTTTGACTATGGGGTACAAAACACCAATTACCCCTACTGCACCCAAGCCTCCTATGGCTATGCCCACAAGGTCCCTTCTTGAAGCTTCCATTTTTCTACCTCCTGCCTGTTAAATTAAGATATGATTATACCACCATTAAGTATATATAGATAACTAAATAATTGGTTGAGCAGTTATAATATACCATTATGGTGGCCAAAAGTTATATTTTAGCTTTAATTTTTGTTCTTTTATTTTCGTGCGATTATAAGGATAAGGAAGTACAACAAAAGGATGATAAAGTTCCATGCACCGTAACCCGTGTGGTAGATGGAGATACTTTTCATTGTAAGCTTAAGAGCGGTGAGGATGTTAAGGTAAGGCTTATTGGAGTGGATACTCCAGAAAGTACGGATAATCCGAAGGCAAGAAGGGATTCAGAAAAGTCTGGGATGTCTGTAGAAGAGATAACAAGAATGGGAAAGCTTGCAAAGGAATTTACAAAACAGTTGATCCCAAAGGATGAAGTAGTTTATTTAGAATTTGATGTTCAACAAACGGATAGATACGGAAGATTACTGGCTTATGTGTGGTTAAGGGACGGTAGAATGTTAAATGAAGTATTGATTAAAGAGGGTTATGCTCAAGTATACACGGTGCCTCCAAACGTGAAATATCAAGAAAGATTTATAGAAGCACAAAGGTATGCAAAGGAAAATAAGAAAGGATTGTGGGGGATTTAAGCTGTAAAAATTGACCAGAGGGGGTGCCTAAGCTTTCGGTTGTAACAAGCTTAGGTATCCATCCTACTTTGCTTTCTTATAGCCACCTTAATACAGCTTCCTTATTTCTCTTCCAAGCTTTTCTTCTACAGATTTTACCTTACTTTGGAGTCTACCAGATTTTCCTTCTCTATAGTCTATCTTCATGGTTATGGAGATACGGGGGCAATCTTCTTTCAGGGCTTCAAAGCCCCTTTTCAACACAGACATTACCTCATCCCAGCTTTCTCCCTCTATTATGGTACCCATAGGCGTAAGAACGTAGGGCAATCCCGACTTATCCACTATATCAACAACCCTGGCCACATATTCGCTTACGCTCTCACCCTTACCAAGGGGTGTCATACTTACAAAGACAAGTACGCTCATATTTTATATAATAAATTAAGGATAGAAAGAGAATCAACCCCTTTACGTATTATCAAGTGGAGTCTTGCTTCAACAGAGGAAGCTGGATACTGTTAAAATAAGCTCCTTTGCGCCTTTACCTTTGATAAACCCTCTACCTCTTTTATAAGGCTTTTCATTTCCAATTCTTCTAATTTTTTTACAAGAAGGTCTTTTTTTGGGTCTTTTATCCTAACTTCTTCTTCCTTAAATTCCAAAGACTCCACCTCCTTAAGCTCAAGCAAGCTCAGAGCAAGTTCAAGGTTTTCCCTTTTTGCTTCTGGAAAAGCCCTTAAGAAGTTATCCCAATTTCTAAGAATATTTTCTACACTGCCATATTCATTAAGAATTTTTATGGCGGTTTTTGGACCAACACCCTTTATCCCCTCTATGTTATCCACCTTATCTCCCACCAAGGCAAGGTAATCCTTTAAAAATTTTGGAGAAACACCAAACTTTTCTTCTACTTTCTTTACATCATAAACTTCGTTGGTTATAGGGTTTATAACAATAAGCCTTTCCCCTATAAGTTGCATTACATCTTTATCTGGAGAATATATTCTTACAAAAAAACCCTTTTCAATAGCCTTTTGGCTTAGGGTAGCTATTATGTCATCGGCTTCGTAACCTTCAATTTCATACCTCTTTATTCCGAGAAGATCCAATAGTTCTTTTATAACAGGTATTTGTAGCTTTAGAGGATCTGGCATTTTAGGTCTTCTTGCCTTGTAATCTTTGTAAATATTTTCCCTTTTTGTGGGAGCTGGATGATCAAAGGCTACGGCAAAAAAGGATGGTTTTTCCTTTTTCAAGAGGTAAAAAATAGCCCTCATAAAACCGTATATGGCTCCAGTAGGAAATCCCTTTGATGTAGAAAGGGGAGGTAGGGCAAAAAAGCTCCTATAAAGAAAGGCGGAGCCATCAAGAAGATAAAGTACTTTCATGGATCAATTTCCTATAGTACCCTTTCATAGCTTCCACAAGGCTTCTTGTGGCTTTTTCTACATCTTCAAATCCAAGAATGGCAGAAACTACGGCTATGCCCTTTGCTCCAGCCTGAAGAACTTCCATAACCCTATAGTGGGTAATACCCCCTATGGCTACAATAGGCTTTGAGGTGAGTTTTATCGCCTGACGGAGCCCCTCAATGCCCACAAGCTTACAGTTAGCTTTAGTAGTAGTATCATACACAGAACCAAAGCCTATATAATCTATGGGAAGGTGCTCTACTTCCCTTAGCTTATCTACCGAGTTTACCGAATAGCCTATGTACATTTTATCCCCTACGAGCTTTCTAACTATGTCTGGTGGTAGATCTTCTTGCCCTACGTGAACACCATCAGCTTCCACTGCCAAGGCAAGATCCACTCTGTCGTTGACAACAAGGTCCACTCCATACCTTTTAGTAAGCTCCCTAAGAACCAACAATTCTTCGTACATTTGCCTTGTAGGTTTATTTTTGAACCTATACTGAAGGGCTGTTATACCTCCCCTTATTGCGGCTTCTATGGTTTGTACAAGGTCTCTACCCTGAAAAAACTTGTCATCGGTAACAAGGTAAAGGGTAAGGTTGGGTTTTTTCATGGCTCTCTCCTGTTGCAAATGATATTCGTTTATCATAATATTATACGCTATGCAGCTTGAAGAGTTAAAAAGTAAGTTTGAAGAATTTTTAAGACAGAAGGGATATAAAATAACAAAGGGCAGGTTTGAGATAATAGACAAAATAGGAGACTACGGGTCTCACTTTGAAATAGAAGAACTTGTTAGATGGATAGCCAATCAGGATAAGTCAATAGCAAGCAGGTCTACCATATACAGAACCATTAGGCTTTTACAGGAGTTTGGAGCAGTTAGGGAAGTTATAAAATTGGGAAACAGAACCATATATGAGTTTGTAGTGGGAAAGCCTCACCATGAGCATCTAATATGCGTTGAGTGTGGAAAGATAATTGAGTTTTATAGAGATGAAATAGAAGAGCTTCAGGATAAGGTTTGTGAAGAATATAAGTTTACTCCACTAAATCATAGGCTTGAAATTTTTGGTATATGTTATGATTGTAAAAGTAAAAGGGCATAAAGCGTCTTTAAAAACCTTTCCCTTTTTAGGTGAAAGCAATGAAAATAAAGGAGCTTGAACACAGACAAAAGGAATTCTTAAAAAACATCCTTGAAGTGGATGAGTTACCAGAGGATATGGAGCTTGAGGATTTCCTCTCATCTAAAGGTTATAAGCTTTATGAGTGCATCAGCCGTGGAAAGTTAATCCTTCATGATAATTACGAGTTTTGGAACCTAACAGAGTGTTGCGATGATAACTCTAAGCTTACAGAGAAGGGGCTTTTATGCGAGCTTTGTTATTCAAAAAGCCCAGAAAACATGAAGCATTGGATATTCTTTAAGCCCACTTACTATAAAAGTGTTGAATTTATGAACCTTAATAAGAAAAGAGAAGAGACCTAAGCTTTACCATCTCGGTAAGTTCTATTTGCCCAGGTGCTACAGGTGATCCTATGAAGGA
>CALLAD010000168.1 GCA_938002625.1 uncultured Aquificaceae bacterium | reverse complement strand
TTTGCCACCGTTAAACCAGCCCATCCACCACCGCATATAACAACCCTATTACCCTTAGGTGGTGACAAAATAGCTTCCATTTTTACCACTTTTTCTGCCGCCGAAAAGGCTGTTTGTGAGGAAATTCCTATAGTTAAGGCTCCTACCCCCGCAACCTTTAAAAGATCACGCCTTGTAATCATTTTATACCTCCTTTTGAGTGTTTTTAGTTTTTATACTTCAAAAAAATAGATTTGTCAAATAAAAGTTTCTAATAAGATTATTAAAGAAGCTTATATAAGGAGTTTTGAATTTTCCTATATTATTAATCGGTCCTTTCAACAGAACACCTTACATTCAAGCAAAATTTAACCACTATTTAATATTTTGCTTATATTTTATATCTTTACCATTAAACTTAGGCAGGAGGTTAGATATGCCAAGAAAGGGTGCTGACATTGTAATAGAGGCGTTAAAGGAAGAAGGGGTGGAGGTTATCTTTGGTATTCCCGGCGGTGCCATAATGGAGGTTTACGATGCCCTTTATAGGGATGGTGGTATAAAGCATATACTCGCAAGACATGAACAGGGTGCTGGTCATATGGCGGAAGGCTATGCAAAGGCTACTGGAAAGGTTGGCGTAGCCATGTCTACTTCTGGACCTGGGGCTACAAACCTTGTAACGGCAATAGCCGATGCCTATATGGATTCTGTCCCAGTGGTTTTTATAACAGGTCAGGTACCAACCCATCTTATTGGAAACGATGCCTTTCAAGAAGTAGACATAGTGGGCATTACAAGACCCATTACAAAGCATAACTTTTTGGTAAAGAGGATAGAGGACTTACCCCTTATAATCCGTCAAGCCTTTTATATTGCAAAAACTGGAAGACCAGGCCCAGTTTTAATAGATATACCAAAGGATATAACCCAAAAGCTAAGCGATGTAAAAATCCCTTCCCTTGAAGAAGTCAAAGAATCCCTACCGGGTTACAAGCCCCATTTAGAAGGAAATATTCAGCAGATAAGGAAGGCTATTAAGCTTATGGTGGAAGCAAAGAGGCCTGTGCTTTACGTGGGTGGTGGAGCAGTGCAGGCAGAAGCCCAAAAGGAGCTTGTAGAGCTTGCAGAATTGATGAAAATACCCGTAACCACCACCAATATGGGTAAAGGAGCTTTCCCAGAATCCCATCCCTTGGCTCTCCACATGCTTGGTATGCATGGCACATACTATGCCAATATGGCCGTTTATAACTGCGACCTGCTTATAGCGGTTGGTGCAAGATTTGATGATAGAGTAACGGGAAAGGTGGAAGAGTTTGCCCCTCAGGCAAGAATAATTCACATAGATATAGACCCAGCATCCATTTCAAAGAACATAACAGTAGATGTTCCAATAGTGGGGGATGTGAGGATAATTTTAAGGAAGCTTCTTGAGGAATTAAAAAGGGAAGGTGCAAAAATTCTATATCCAGAAGAAAGGCAAAAATGGATAGAGCAAATAGAGAAATGGAAAGAAAAATATCCCCTTACCTATTCAAAGTCAAATAAGGTTATAAAGCCTCAGTACGTAATAGAGCAAATATACCTTGCTACAAAGGGTGAAGCTATAATAACCACTGGAGTTGGTCAACACCAAATGTGGGCAGCTATGTTTTATAAATACTCATTCCCAAGGCAGTTTATAAACTCTGGTGGGCTTGGCACAATGGGCTTTGGCTTGCCAGCGGGCATAGGGGCAAAAATAGGAAGACCAGAAAGGGAAGTATTCGTCATAGATGGGGATGGTTCCTTTATGATGACAATGCAAGAAATTGTAACGGCAGTGCAATATAAAGTACCCGTTAAAGTTGCTATAATAAACAACGCATATCTTGGTATGGTAAGGCAGTGGCAAGAGCTCTTTTATGAAAGAAGGTATTCGGAAGTAGACCTTAGCGTACAACCAGATTTTGTAAAGCTTGCCGAAGCCTGTGGTGCTGTTGGATTTAGGGCAGAAAAGCCATCGGATGTAAGGGAAATAATTGAAGAAGCCCTAAGGATACAAGATAGGCCTGTAATAATGGATTTCCACGTAGACAAAGAGGAAAACGTATTCCCGATGGTGCCAGCGGGTAAATCTTACAAGGATATGATACTTCATGATGGTAAAAAACCAGTAGAGGCGGAAACCATGTACTTGGTAGGATAAGGAGGTTAAAAATGGCGGATACCATAGGAAGGATGAACCTTAATACGGTAAAGGCACCCTCTTTTAGGGAAGTAAGAAAGGGAGAAGTTCGTAAGCATCTAATAAACCTTACAGTGCGCAACGAGCTTGGAGTATTGGCAAGAATAGCAACCCTAATAGCGGGTAAGGGATATAACATAGAAGGCCTTTCGGTGGGAGAAACTCATGAAAAGGGAATATCTCGCATGACCCTTGAGGTGATAGGTGATGATGTGGTTATAGAGCAGGTGGTTAAGCAACTTAGAAAGTTGATAGACACTCTTAAGGTAAAGGATATAACCGATACAGCCCATGTAGAAAGGGAGCTTGCCCTTATAAAGGTTTATACGGCAACACCAAGGGCAAGGGATGAAGTACTAAGATTGGTTGAAATTTTTAGGGCAAGAATAGTGGACGTATCACCAGAAACCTATACGGTGGAAATAACGGGCACAGAGGACAAAATAAATGCCTTTGTTGAGCTTGTTAGACCCTTTGGGATAAAGGAGATGGCAAGAACTGGCAAAGTAGCCATGACGAGGGAAGGAATAAGCCAGGAAGAAGAATAAAAGGAGGTTCCATTATGGAAATAAAGGCTTTGAATTTTGACCCAGAAACTGTAAAAGATCCCATCGCCCTTTTTGTTTTTGAGGATGATAAGGAAAATTTTGATTTCTTGGGTTCTTTGAAGGATCAGGTTGAAAAATTGCTTCAGGTGGAAAATTTTAAGGGCAAGGAGGAAAGTCTTGCAAAGGTAAGCCTTTTGTTAAATGGCGATGTAAGGACCTTTTATGTGGTGGGTCTTGGTAAAAGGGAAAAGGCTGGAGAAGAAGCTTATAGGGTGGCCTCTGGCCTTTTGGCCAAAAGGGCAATAAAGGATAAGGTAAATAAACTTTATCTTTACGCTGGAAATTTAAACCTTAGATTAAGCAAAGCAATAACAGAAGGTGCCATACTCGGAAGCTATAAATTCGATAAATACAAAACAAAGAAAGAGGAGGAGAATAGTAATTCCCTTGATAATCTTTATATCTACGGTGCGGATGAAGAGGGAATTTACTTAGGCAAAATTTTAGCAGAGGCCCAAAACTTTACAAGGGATCTTGTTAACGAGCCAGGTAACATCATAAATCCCATAACCTTAGCAGAAATAGCCCAAAACCTATCCAGGGAGTATGGCCTTGAATGCAAGGTTTACGACGAAAAGGAAATTCAAGAAATGGGCATGTATGCCCTTTGGAGTGTAGGAAAAGGCTCCGCCACTCCGCCAAGGTTTGTGCATATGGTATACAAGCCAGAGGGAGAAGCCAAGGAAAAAATAGCCATAGTGGGGAAGGGGCTAACTTTTGATAGTGGTGGCTTGAACATTAAAACGGGGGACTTTATGAGAACTATGAAGATGGATAAGGCGGGTGCTTGTGCCGTGCTGGGAATTATGAAGGCAATAGCCCAACTAAAGCCCTGCGTAGAGGTACATGGTATATTTGGTGCTGCGGAGAACATGCCAAGTGGAAATGCCTACAGACCCGATGACATAATCAGGGCTATGAACGGAAAAACCATAGAAATAGATAACACGGACGCAGAAGGAAGAGTTACCCTTGCCGATGCCCTTTCCTATGCTTCTAAGCTTGGTGTTTCCAAGATAATAGATATGGCAACCTTGACGGGTGCCTGCATGGTAGCCCTTGGTGAGTATACGGCTGGGCTTTTTACCAACGATGATGAGTTTGGAGATGAAATATTAGCTCTTTCAAAGCTAACGGGTGAAAGGCTTTGGAAATTGCCCATGGATGATAAAAAACTAAGGGAAAAGATAAAAAGGGGAGATGCAGACCTTCTGAACTCTGGCGGTAGGTATGGTGGGGCTATAACGGCTGCCATGTTCCTTGAAGAATTTGTTGGAGAAGGTATAAAGTGGGTACATATGGACATAGCTGGCCCAGCGGATTTTAGGGAAGCCTTTTCCTACTACTCTAAGGGTGCTTCTGGCTTTGGTGTAAGAACTTGTGTAGAATACATACTTAGGATATGTGAAAAATGAAAGTAGTAATCGTAGGAAACGGACCTGCGGCGGCAAGCGCCATAGAAGCCTTTAGAAAAGTTGACAAGGATTCCCATATTATAGTGCTTTCCGACGAAGAATTTCCCACGTATGCTCCCAACTGTATGGAAAATGTTATAAGGGGTGATATATCAGAAGAAGCCCTTTTTTACAAAGGTGGCTATAAGTTCTATGAAAAATACAAGGTGGATTTTAGACCAAAGAAGGAAGTAGTGGCTATAGACAACAAAAGGAAGGTTGTTATAGTGAAAGATGGTGAAGAAATAAGCTATGACAAGTGTCTTTTGGCTGCTGGAGCTTCTGCCTTTATACCTCCAATACCTGGCGTAGATCTTGTTGGTGTTACTACCGCAAAAAATCTATATGATGCAAAAAGGATAAGGGATTGGGTTCTTTCTGGCAAAGTAAAAAGCGTAGTTATAGTAGGAGCAGGGCCCATAGGCATAGAGGATGCAGAA
>CALLAD010000167.1 GCA_938002625.1 uncultured Aquificaceae bacterium | reverse complement strand
GGTTTTTGTTATGAAGCAGTACAAACTGCTACAAAAACTTGATAAGGAGGAGTGCAAATGGTCAAAGCCCTCGGACTGCATATCTTAGCAGACCTTTATGGTGTCCACCCAGACCTTATAGACAGGGTGGAAGATGTGCGTAAGCTCTTAGAGAGCGCCGTAAAGGTTGCAGAGCTAACCAAAATATCCTCCCACTTTTACCAGTTCCAGCCCCACGGTGCCACTGGTGTTGTCTTGCTTGCAGAATCCCACATTTCCATTCACACTTGGCCAGAGCATGGTCTTGCTACCGTAGATGTTTATACTTGTGGAGATCCCACAAAAGCCTACAAAGCTATGGACTATATAATAGCCACCCTTGAGCCTACCAGAGTAGACAAGCAAATTCACGAAAGGGGCTTGGTTGGTCAGTCCGAGGCAGAGCAATTACGAAGTATATTGCTAAAAGTATAAAGATATAAGGCGACCTTACTGGTCGCCTTCTGGTTTACAATTTAGATTGTTTATAGAAAAGTTTTTCCCATTCTTACTTTTACACCTATAAACTTCATAGGTGGGACAGTCTTCGGCTTTTATTATATATAGCTTGTCTCCTTCGTATTTAATCCTACATTTCCCGCATACCGCAGGTTTTATTGGTGTGACAACTTTTTGGCACGTAAGTATGCCTTCTACTATCTTCTCATTGCTTTTTAATTGCTCCGTATTGGCAGAACAGGACAAAAGAAAAAATAGCCCTACAACAGGTATAAGCCACATATTCTTATTGTATCAAAAAAGGCTTGTTTTTTTACCCAGCCCTCAAAGGAGCTGGGCACTTTTATATTATCCCTCAAATATCAAAATACAGTTCAAACTCCTTTGGGTGGGGTATAAACCTCATTTCGTCTATTTCTTTCCTTTTGGCTGTTATCCAAGTCTCTATGAGGTCTTCTGTAAACACGCCACCCTTTAGAAGGAATTCGTAGTCTTCTTCCAAAGCTTTTAAAGATTCCTCTAAGGATCCTGGGAGTTGTGGAATATCTTTTAATTCTTCTGGTGGCAAAGAGTATATATCCTTGTCAAAGGGTTCTCCTGGGTGGATCCTGTTTTCTATTCCGTCTATTGCAGCCATGAGTATGGCAGAAAAGGCAAGGTATGGATTACAGGTTGGGTCTGGGAATCTTATCTCTATTCTCTTAGCCTTGGGTGAGGCAGAGTACATAGGTATTCTTATGGCGGCAGACCTATTTCTGGCAGAATAGGCAAGCCTTACTGGAGCTTCAAATCCAGGTACAAGCCTATGGTAGGAGTTTATAGTGGGGTTTGTGAAGGCTGTAAGAGCTGGACCATGCTTAAGAATACCACCTATGGCATAAAGGCATAGGTCAGAAACTCCAGCATAACCAGAACCAGCAAAAAGATTTTGACCATCCTTCCATATGGAAAAGTGGGTATGCATTCCAGATCCGTTATCGTTTGGAAGAACCTTTGGCATAAAGGTAGCAAACTTTCCATGCCTATAAGCCACCATCCTCACTATGTATTTGTAAAGAAATAGCTTATCCGCTTGATTTAAAAGGGAATCATACCTTATGTCTATCTCTCCTTGACCTGCGGTGGCAACTTCGTGGTGATGAAGCTCCACTATTATGCCAAGCTGGGACATTATGGAAGTCATTTCATTTCTTATCTCTTGGAGTTTATCTATGGGGGGTACTGGGAAATATCCTCTTTTGTTTGGTATCTTATAACCAGTAGAAGCTATTTCCCTGTTCCACCAACCTTCTTCCGAGTCAATTCTCCAAAAGGCATAGTTTGGTCCCGTGCCAAATTCAATAGAGTCAAAGATAAAAAATTCCGCCTCTGGGCCGTAATAAGCCGTATCACCTATTCCCGTTTGCCTTAGGTATTGCTCTGCCTTTTGAGCTACATACCTTGTATCCCTGCCGTATCTTTCCTTAGTAATTGGGTCGTATATATCACATATCATCACAAGGGTTTTTGGCTCCATAAAAGGATCTATAAAAGCTGTTGTAGAGTCTGGAAAAACAAGCATATCGGATTCATGTATGGATTGCCACCCTCTTATGGATGATCCATCAAAACCTCTTCCCTCTTCAAAGGTCTCTAAGGAAAGTTCATAGGCGGGTATGGTCAAATGTTGCCATTGACCAAAAAGGTCAGAAAACCTCAGGTCCACGTATTGGACTCCTTCCTGCTCAATAAGGCTTAGAACTTCTTCTGGTGTGTACTTGGGCATGCCAAACCTCCTTTATTAGAATTAAAAACTATATAGCTTTCTCTCCTCTTTCACCCGTGCGGATTCTTATAACATCCTCCACGGGTATTATAAATATCTTTCCATCTCCCACCCTTCCCGTTTGTGCTGTCTTCATTATGGTTTCTACCACCTTTTCTACGTCTTCATCCTTGACTATTACCTCAATCTTTATCTTTGGAAGAAAGTCTATTACATACTCTGTCCCTCTGTATATTTCCGTGTGCCCTTTTTGTTGACCAAAACCACGCACCTCCGTAACCGTCATACCACCTATGCCTATTTCCACCAAAGCATCCTTTACCTCATCAAGCTTAAAGGGCTTAATTATGGCTTCCACCTTTTTCATTTTTAACCTCCTTATTTTTTTTCTTGCAAAAAATATGCCAGTGGCAAAGCACTGGCTAAAGGTTAATTTTACTACTTTTCACCTAATTGTAAAATTGTTTACTCTTTTACGCATATACGAAGCTCCAAATTGGCATGCGCTATTTCCTTAAACTTTGATATTTTTTCTTCGTAATATTCTACCCCTTTATCCTCCGTAGTTTCTATTCCTAAAATGCAAGCGTAGCTTCCTCTTCCTACTCTAAGAAGATGAATATCGTACACCTTGCTTTTTCCATCCTTTTCTATTTCTTTTACTATATCCTTAATTAAAGGGTTATATCCTTCCCTGTCTAAGAGTATGGGAACGGTCTCCTTTAAAAGACCATAGGACCAGCTTACTATAACAAAAAAGCCCACAAATCCCGCAAGGGGATCCATGTACCAAAGACCCAAAAACTTGCCCGCCAGTAAGCCTAATAGGGCTAACACAGATGTAAGAGCATCTGACAAAACATGAAGGTAAGCTCCTCGTAGATTAAGATCATGATGATGTTTGTGAGGGTGTTCGTGCTCGTGATGATGGTCATGTCTACCTTCATGAAGTATAAAGGCACTTGCTATATTGACACCAAGCCCTAAAACAGCCACTATCAAAGCTTCATCGTATTTTATCTCCCCACCTTTAAGTAACTTAGAAAAGGCTTCTTCTAATATCAAAAAAGACATAAAAAAAAGCAATATGCCGCTTGTGTAGGCTCCTAATATTTCTATTTTCCATGTTCCAAAGGTAAAGCTTTTATCCTTTGCAAACTTTGTTGCAAAATGGTAGGCTAAGTAGGCAATAAGAAAGGCAAGGGCATGGGTGGACATATGTATACCATCCGCAAGCAAGGCTACAGAATTAAACACATATCCAGATATTATTTCCAAGATCATAGTTATAAGAGTGAGGTAAAAAACTAAAAGAACTTTTCTTGATGCTCTTTTTTCTGGTATATAAAAATCATGCTCGTGCTTACATATCATATAGAGTCCTCAATCCATTTTAAGTAATCCTCATTACCCGCCACTATCGGTAGGGCTATTATTTCTGGTACCGTATAAGGATGTATGGATTTTACACCCTTTAGAAGTTCTTCAAACTTTTTTGCCGAGGTTTTAACAACAAGAAGGGATTCCTTATCCCTCTCTATATTACCCTTCCACCAATAGGTAGATTTAACCTCTGGTATTAAGTTTACACAGGCACCGAGCTTGTTTTGGATTATAAACTCTGCCAATTCCTCTGCCTTGTCCACAGGAACGGTTATTAGAACAACATAGTAGCCGAGCATGTTTTATATTTTAACTAATCTAATCTAACTTACCAAGATAGGCAAGAAGCACCGTTATGGTTGCTGGAGTTATGCCATCTATTCTTCCCGCTTGGCCCACAGTTAGGGGTCTAAACTTCTTCAACTTCTCCCTTGCTTCCCTTGTGAGCCCCGGGATTTTGTTATAGTCTATATCTGGGCTGAGGCTTATATCTTCCAATTTTTTAAGCCTTTCGTTTAGCTTCTTTTCTCTTTCTATATAAGGTTCATAGCGAAGCTGAATTTCTACCTCTTCCTTTACGTAAGGATGCTCGGGTATTTCAAAGCCAAAGTTTTTAAGGTCCTCTATGGAATAGTCGGCGGTGATAAGCTGCGATGGTGTATAGCTTTTAACATCGGATCCTATAGCCACTGAAACCTTCTGGCTTTTGTAAAATTCTATCCAGTTTTCTATTTCCTTTTGAAGATCTTTTACAAGCTTGTATTGTTCATGGCTTAAAAGCCCCAGATCATACCCTAATTTTGCAAGTCTAAGGATGGCATTGTCTTGCCTTAGTTGTAGCCTGTATTCGGACCTTGAAGTAAAAAGTCTATAGGGTTCCATAACTCCCTTTGTTACCAAGTCATCTACCATTATGCCTATATAACTTTCATCCCTGCGTAAGTATATGGGTTCCTTTCCAAAGGCTCTAAGGGCTGCGTTTATACCAGCCAGTATGCCCTGTCCTGCCGCTTCTTCGTATCCCGTGGTGCCGTTCAAGTTTCCTGCATGGAAAAGACCTTTTATTTTTTTAGTTTCCAGCGTGGGATAAAGCTCCGTTGGTGGCACCATATCATACTCTATGGCATATGCTGGTCTTATAAGCTCTACCTTTTCTAAACCAGGAATGCTTCTGTACATTTGCCATTGTATTTCCTCTGGCAAGGATGTAGAAAGACCATTGGGATAGATTTCTATAGTGTCCCATCCTTCGGGCTCAAGGAATACGGTATGCCTATCCTTGTCGGCAAACTTAACCACTTTGTCTTCTATAGATGGACAATACCTTGGCCCTATTCCCTTTATAAGGCCACCGTATAGGGCGGTTCTGTGTAGGTTTTTTCTTATAATTTCATGGGTTTCTGGTGTAGTGTATGTTATCCAGCAAAGGGCTTGTTTTTTGCCCTTTTCAAACCAATAGGTTCCTACTGGTTCTGTCCAAAAGGAAAACTTTGGTGGGGGATCATCTCCAGGGGCTGGCTCCAAAACTGAAAAGTTTATGGTTCTTTTGTCAAGCCTTGCTGGTGTACCCGTCTTAAAGCGAAGAAGTGGAAATCCGTGTCTTTTGTAAAAGTCGGCAAGCCCTGTAGATGGTGGCTCCCATGCTCTGCCCGCTGGAAAGGTTTTATCGCCAATGTAAATAAGACCGTTTAGGAAGGTTCCCGTGGCAACAACAACTGCCTTTACTCTATACTCAAGACCAAGCTTTGTTTTAACGGCTACAACTTGATCCTTTTCTACCATTATGTCTATAACCTCATCCTGTTTTATATGTAGATTTTCCTGATTTTCACAAACCCTTTTCATATATTCCCTGTACAGTTTTTTATCGGCTTGTGCCCTTGGAGACCATACAGCCTTTCCCTTTCTTGTGTTTAACATCTTAAACTGTATACCTGTATTGTCTATAGCCTTACCCATTTCACCACCAAGGGCATCTATCTCTCTAACCACTATACCCTTGGCTATACCACCTATGGCTGGATTACAAGACATTTGGCCAATGGTATCTGCGTTCAAGACAAAAAGCACAGTCTTTGCCCCCATCCTTGCACTGGCGAGGGCTGCCTCTATGCCCGCATGACCACCACCTATTACCGCTACATCAAATTCATCCACAAGCATCAGAATATAAAAATATATCCCTTGTTGTAGGCTTAGGCTTTAAAGAAAATAATTCCTTAGCATTTCCACATTATCGGTAGCTATTCCATCCACTCCCCTTTCAAGAAGTTCCTTAGCCTTTTGTATATCGTTAACGGTCCAAGCTACCACTTTAAGCTTTAATCTATGGGCAAAGTCTATTGCCTTTTGAGTAGCAAGGGTGTATTTGGGCAATACCAAGGAACATCCAAGCTTTTTGGCTTCTGGAATCATGCCCGGGGGTTTGGAATATACAAGGCCAGTGGTAATCTTACCCCTTGCTTTTTCAACAGCTTCTGGGTAGAAGCTTATGATTACAGACCAATCAGAAGCTTTTTTATCTTCCAAAAGTTTGATTATATCCTCCGTATCCTGCGGGTTTTTTACCTCCAAAAACAAGCCCACCCTGCCATTCACAAGGTCTATAACCTCTTCAAGTCTTGCAAGTCTATAATTACCCTTTTTAATACCCCTTAACTCCTCCCATGTAGATTCCCTTATGTTTACATTTTTACCATATACCCTTTCCAAGTTTTCGTCATGGCTAAGTAAAAGCACACCATCTTTCGTCCTTTGAATATCCACTTCTACGATATGGGCACCAGACCTTATGGCGCTTTCCACAGATTCAAGGGTGTTTTCAAGCTCTTTTGCTGGATTTCCTCTATGACCA
>CALLAD010000166.1 GCA_938002625.1 uncultured Aquificaceae bacterium | reverse complement strand
GCTATAAAGTCTGCAAAAAGGGCGAGAAAGATGAAAATTCCTATTATGCTAAGTGGAAAAGTTAGCTTCACTCATAATAGTATAAGCTAACTTTGTATCTTTTCAAGAACCCTTTTGTAACCCTCTATAAGATCGCCAAGGTCAAACCTAAACCTATCCTTATCCAGCTTTTCTCCCGTTTTTATATCCCATAGTCTACAGGTATCTGGAGATATTTCATCTACCACAGCAAGGCTTCCATCGGGAAGTATGCCAAACTCCAATTTGAAATCTACCAGTAGTAAACAATGGGCTCTGAAAAAATTCTTTAAAATGTGGTTTACTTTTTTTGCAGTTTTTCTTATTTGCGATAAGGTTTTTTTATCGGCGATGCCGAGCATAAATATATGCTCTTGGCATATTAATGGGTCGTGGAGTTCATCCTTTTTATAGAAGAACTCCACAAGAGGCTCTCTTAGTTTTTCTCCTTCTTTTAATCCCAATCTTTTACAAAGACTTCCAGCGGCTATATTCCTTACCACTACTTCAAGATCAAGCCTTTTTGCTTTCCAGACCAACATTTCCCTATCGGATACCCTTTTTATAAAATGGGTTTTTATACCCTTTTCTTCCAAAAGTTTAAAAAGTATGCTTGATATAGTATTATTTAGAACTCCCTTCCCTTCTACAATAGCTTTTTTTGTAGCATCAAAGGCAGTAGCCGTATCCTTGAAGTACACAAGGCATTTGTTGTCACCTACATCATAAAGTATTTTTGCTTTGCCTTCATAAAGAAGCCTCATTGGTATAATTATAATAAGTGTTTCCAAAACCCAACCTAATTAATCTTTACTTAAATAAACAAGAGAGGCTCCAGAGCCTCCCTCCTTTGGATAAGCTTCCCTATGAAAAACTACAATAGGAGAGGAGGAAAGAAATTCCTGTACTGCTTTTTTTAATGCTCCGTGTCCATGGATAACCTTTACATTTTTTAAACCCATGCTATAAGCCTCTTGTAAAAAGAGCTCTAATTTTGTTATGGCTTCGTCTATGCTAAAACCTATAAGGTTTATTTCTGATGCAGTAGCCTTTTTTATTTCAAAAACTTTGCTTGGTTCTTGAACTTCCGGCGGTGGAGGAATCTTCTTTAATTCAGAAGTTTTTACCCAAGCTTTTACATTGCCAAAGAGTACATAAGCCCTGTCTTCTTTTAATTCAAGCACTCTTCCCTTTGATCCAAGGAATTCTACCCAATCTCCCGTGTAAATTGCCTCTTCTACCTCTTGCTTATATGCTTTTTCAATTTTTTCCTTAAAGATATCTCTTAGCCTTTGTCTGTCCCTTATGCTCCTTATATGTTCCTCTGCTTCTAAAAGGAACTCTTTGAATTTATCCTTTAACTCTTCCGTTACTCTTTTTATTTCTTCCTTTTTCTTCTTTTCAAGTTCAGCAAGCTTTATTTCTTGCTCTTCTATAAGTTTTTCCAGCTTGCTTCTTTCTTCCTCCAACTCTTTTAGTTTCTCCTTGTAGTCCTTTATATATTCCTCTAAGGTTTCTCTTGCTAAGAAGTAATCCTCAAAGCCCTTTGGAAGATATTCCTTTGCCTTTAAAAGGATTTCTTCTGGTATTCCGCACCTTTTGGCTATTGTCAATGCCATGCTTTCACCTATTGCATCGTAAAGGATTTTATAAAGGGGCATTAAACTCTCCTTATCAAATAGAATGCTTGCGGGAATGTACCCGTCGGAATTTAAGGCATAGACCTTTATAGGCGTATGGTGGGTAGTGGCAAAAACAAAGGCTTTTTTCTCCTTTAAGTACTCAAGCAAAGCAATTCCAAGGGCTGATCCTTCTATTGGGTCTGTGCCTGCCCCAAGCTCATCAAGAAGAACCAAGCTTTTGTCATTTACAAAGGGAATAAAATCCGCTATGTTGGTCATATGTGAGGAAAAAGTGGAAAGATTTTGTTCTATGCTTTGTTCATCTCCTATATCAATAAAAATATGCTCAAAAACTGGCAGTATTGCCTTTTCTGCAGGTATGGGAATTCCCGATTGGAATAGTAGGGAGCATAGCCCTAAGGTTTTAAGGGCAACCGTTTTACCACCCGTATTAGGTCCAGTTAGTATAAGCCCCCTTTTCTCCTTTATTACAATATCTATGGGCACTACATCTTCCTTTAAGAAAAACAAAAGGGGATGTTTAACCGATATAAGCTCCACATGGTCACCTATTTGGGGCAGTTTTCCTTGGTACTCTTCAGAAAATTTTTTAATAGCATAGAGGGCATCTATTTTTACCAAAGTTTTAAAGGCTTCTTCAAGCTTATGGGCTTGTTCTCCTATAAGGGAAGCAAGTTTTCTAAGTATTCTTTTTACTTCTTCTTCCTCTTCTTCTTTATAGGTTATAAGCCTGTTATTTAACTCTATAATGCCCTGTGGCTCCACGTAGGTGGTAAAGCCAGAAGAAGAAGTCCCATGTATTATGCCTACTATTTTTTTCACCTCAGAAGTCTTTACTGGTAATACATATCTACCATTTTTGTAAGCTACAAATTTGTCGGAAAAAACCCTATCCGCATCTGGTCTTGAAAATACAGCCTCAAGCCTTTTAAGTATATCCTTCTCCGTTTCTCTTATTTTGTTTCTAATGCTTCGCAGGTCTTCACTGGCAGAATCCTTTACAAATCCCCTTGGGTCTATTACCGATTCAATAGCGTTTTCTAAGGAGCTAAAAAGATAAAGGCTTTTTACAAGCTTAGTAAGATTGCTATAAGCTTGGACCTTTTCTCCAAGAAATTTCCTAACTTCCCTTATAAGCTTTATAACCTTAAGAAGGCTGAGGGCTTCTTCTACGGATATTACGTAATCCTTTATGGATGTTCTTTTTATCAAATCCTCTACATCATCAAAAGAATATAGGGTTAATCCATCGGAAGCTTTTGAAAAGTCTTCAAATAGTTTTATGTTTTCTTCCAAAATATGTCTGTGGCTTGTTGGCCTTATCTGGTCTATGTACTTCTCCGTAGCTTTTGAATGGCTATGGGTTTTTATCCTATGCAAAACTTGGAAAAATTCAAGCTTTATTAAATCCCTTTCTCTCATTAAGAATTATTTTAAGTGGTTTTATTTGGTTTACTTCTGCAAGCTTTGCTGTATACTTTTTAGCTGACTATAATCATATTGCAAATAATTTTCAATAAGTTATAATACTCAATAACAAAACCTTAAGGAGGTGAAAAAATGGAAGTAAAAGTAGGGCAGAAGGTACCAAATTTTGAAATGGAGGTTTATGATCCAAAAACCTCCTCTTTTGGTAAGGTTTCCCTTGATGATCTTTTAAGGGAGCGTAAGTGGGTAGTGTTATTCTTCTACCCTGCAGACTTTACCTTTGTATGCCCTACAGAGCTTACAGACCTTGCCGAATACTACGAGGAACTTCATAAGATGGGCGTAGAGGTTATATCTGTATCAACGGATACAAAATATACCCACCTTGCTTGGCATAAGACGGAAAAGCTTCTTGAAAAGGTTAAATACTTAATGGGAGCAGACCCAACAGGGAAGGTATCAAGGCTTTTTGGAGTATATGATGAAAATACTGGGCTTGCCCTTAGAGGAACTTTTATAATAAACCCTGATGGTGTATTGGTGGGATCTGAAGTAAACTTTTATAACGTTGGGCGGAATGCAGAGGAGTTGGTAAGGAAAATGAAGGCAAACGCTTACTTGATGAGCCATCCTGATGAAGCTTGCCCTGCCAAGTGGAAAGAAGGAGAAAAAACATTAAAGCCTTCCGAGGAGTTGGTGGGTAAAGTTTATGAGGCATGAAGGGGATAAAGGTATTAGATTTATAATATATGGAGAGTTGAAATGGAGCTGACGCTGAATTTTCAAACGGATAAGGTTTACGATGTCATAATAATTGGTGGAGGACCAGCAGGGTCTTCCGCCGCCATATATACTTCAAGGGCTGGCTTATCTACTCTTGTTCTTTATAGGGCAGAGGCTGATGGTGCCTTGGGTGTTACCCAACAGATA
>CALLAD010000165.1 GCA_938002625.1 uncultured Aquificaceae bacterium | reverse complement strand
TAATTTTCAAGCTTTCCACCTTTGAGATGGAGGGAATAGTAAAAAAGAGTGGCCCTTACTATATGGTTGTATAATTGGAGACGAGGGGAGTTGAACCCCCGACCTCCTGCTTGCGATGCAGGCGCTCTCCCACTGAGCTACGTCCCCAAACCTTTTAGAATTATACCACTTCAATATAATCAAGTTTATATTCCCTTAACTTCTTTAAAACCATCCTTAAATGTTTCTTGTCTACCTTTATAAAAAGCTCCCAGAGATCTTTGTGCTTTCTCCTTTTTACCTCAATGGGCAGGTTTTTCAATTCTGGTAGGTTTTTTAGCCTTACGTGAACTATTTTGACAAAGGGTGGAAGCTTCTCCTCTTTTCTTCTCTTTAATTCCTCGTTACAAAAACCTTGCCAATCCTTATTCTTCAAAAATTCCAAAAGAGGGGTTTCTACAAAGGATGTTTGAACTATCAATTTTTTTCTACAAATAGCCATAGCTTGCCATAGGTAATGAAAATACCTTTCCTCGCTATCAAACCATGGCACCGACAGAATGTTATCAGCATTTAGCACGAGGACATTTTCGTAAGTTTGACCAAGCCTTGGAATTGTATCAAAGTAGAAATTTTCCCTATTACCAAATATATTTTTAATTTCTTCCGCTGCCTTGTCTATACCAAAGCCCAATTCCTCAAGCCTCCCTCCACATTCCAAACAAAGGGCATCCCCCCTATATCCACAAGAAGCACAAAAAACCCTATCCTTATCCTTGCTTAGGGTTAAAAAACTTCCACATTGGGCACATTCTACAATCCACCCACACTTTGGGCAGTATGCATAAGCATAACCACTTTTATTTACCAAGAAGAGCCATTCCTTATCTTCCTTTTGTATAATTTCTCTTGCTTCTTTACATAAAACCTCATCAAAGGACCTTTTAAAAAGAAGAACCTCGGGAGCAGGTGGCTCGTATATTTTTTCCCAGTCCTCCTTTTGACACAGGCTAAGGGGAGGCATACTTGCAACGTACAAAAAATTTGCAGCATAGTACTTGGAAAGGTTATAAAGAAAATGGCGAATATCAAATTTCTCCCATGGGTTTGAGGAAAAGTCATCAAAGTAAACTAAAAGGTCCATTCTTTTCATAGGTGAAAGGAGAGATATTTTACTTCCAAGCAAAACTATGCCATCGGCATCGGCAACATAAAACCACCTCTTTATAAACTCCTTTTCTCCCATTTGGGAGCTAAGAAATACAAGCCTATCACCCAAAAGGGGATAAAGGTATTCATAGAGCTTTTCCAGAAGCCTAAGGCTGTTACAAAAAACAAAGGCCGATTTTCCATCATCTATTAAGCTACTTAGTAAGGAAGCCAACCTATCCCTTACCCTATCCCACTGGCCAAAAAGAACAGACTTACTGCCAAGAGGTTTTAGATATTCTCTCTTTTCCTGTTTTATGTAAGGTATTTTCCTTATTTCATCTATAGTTTCTTCTTTTTCTAAAAGTATTCCCCTTTTTACCAAAGCTTTTATATCTTTTCCCTTAAAGCCCGCCTCTTTTAATTCTTCCAGACTTGACTTTATTCTTTCTTGAAGATAGTATATGAGCCTAAGCTTTTCCTCCTTATTTTTAAACCCTTTTAATTTCTCAAGGGCAAGCCCTACTGGCAAGGCTAAGCTATAAAAAGTGGTGCTTAAGCTTGGAATTTCCCATATTCTTTCTTTCTTTAAAAGTCCTATATCAATTAGTTTTTCTACTATTTCTTTCCCAAACTTGTTTTTAATGTTTTCTTCTTTTACCTTTCTTTTATTTTTCACGTATTCAAGAACTTTAAGGCTAAGTTTATCAATAAATTTTTCCTCCTTCTCTTCAAGAATAATATACTTTTCCTCCCTCCAATCAAAGACAGAAGGCAAAAGGTCAAATAAAAGTACCCAAGGAAAAAGGGCGTAATAATTCGCCGTATCAAGGATGGAAGATATGTGCTTTTCTGTTGTAATGGGCTTTTTATCGGGAAATTGTAACTCTATCTCTTCTCCCTCTTCCGCCAAGCCTACAACAATGGCCGTATAACCCTTCAAAAGAACTCTATAACCTATAGGGCTGCCAGTGTATGGAAATTCCGCCTTTACTTTAATTACCCTTCCATTGGGTAAGGCAAGTTTTAAGTTCATTCACCCAAATACTCTGCCTTAGATGTTGGGGTTTCCCAAAGAACCACTTTAATAACCTTTACATCCTCCAACAACCCAACTTCTGAAAGTTTATTCACAAGATAATCGTAAAAGAACTTGGCTAAAGCCTCCGCCGTAGGGCAAAAGTCTACGGGAAAAAGCTTCATTGCTCCATATTTTTCCGCCACTTCCCTTAGCTCTCCGTACATAGGATCATTAACATCTATTATGAAGCTATGGTCTATAGTATCAATAAGGTCCTTTAGTGCATTCTTAACATGGTAAAAATCCATTACCATGTCCTGTTCAGAAAGGGTATTAGATCCAAGGGTAACTTCTAACATATAGCTATGACCATGAAGATTTACGCACTTGTTTATAGGTTTTTCTTTACCGTAGCTTATCTCTGCACCCCTTCCACAGGTTAAATTTTGCTTCCATACCCTATGACCTGCCTCAAATCTAAAGGTTTTTGTAATCTGCCACTTCATTACCAAACCACCACCCTTTCTGCCTTTACTATAAGCTCGCCTATCTCCTCATAGCTTTTGGTTAAATTTTCTGGTATTTTAATACCCCTTGCCTTGGCATCCTCTTTACATACATACCAATTTTTCCTTGTGGGAAAACGCAAAACACCATCTTGAATAAGTATTACTATATCCCCCTCCTCTACAAGATCTGAATTGAAATCTCCAA
>CALLAD010000164.1 GCA_938002625.1 uncultured Aquificaceae bacterium | reverse complement strand
GGTGATAGAGTATATAAAGCAAATCCTAAGCTTAGAGGATTTTAAAAAGAGGTTTTTGTATACCCTTTTTATGTTTGCCATATACAGGCTTGGTAGCCACATACCCTTGCCTGGCGTAGATACTGCAGCCCTTCAAGACTTTTTCAAAAGCTTTGAAGGAACCATCTTCTATCTATATGATATTTTCTCTGGTGGCAATCTAAGCAAAATGACCCTTTTTGCCCTTGGTGTTATGCCTTACATATCAGCCTCTATAATGATGCAGCTTTTGACGGTGGCAATACCAGAGCTTCAAAGGTTGGCAAAAGAAGAGGGAGATTACGGAAGATATAAAATAAATCAATATACAAGATATCTTACCATCTTTGTTGCCTTTGTACAATCCATAGGTATAGCAATTTGGCTTAGGAATCAAGTTTCTCCCAAAGGCATACCTATAGTGTCCGATCCAGGAATAATCTTTATACTTACCACCATTATAGCCCTTGTATCCTCCACCATGTTTTTGGTTTGGGTAGGGGACAGAATAACAGAAAAAGGAATAGGGAATGGAATGTCCCTTTTAATCTTTGCTGGTATAGTAGCAGGTTTTCCCAGCGTTGGCATAAGGATATGGAGTATGTTAAAAAACGGAGATATATCTCCCTTTGCCTTTGTGGGAACTATAATTCTCATAATAGCAATAATCATAGGCATAGTTTTCATACAAGAAGCTGAAAGAAGAATACCTATTCAATATCCAAGAAGGCAAGTAGGAAGGCAGGAAGTGGTGGGTTCTTCCAGCTATCTGCCTATAAAGATAAATCCTGCGGGTGTTATTCCCATAATTTTTGCTCAATCTCTTCTTATAATACCTTCTACAATCCTTGGTTTTATGCAAAATCCCATAGCCAGGGCACTCCACGATGCCTTTAATCCAACCACATTACCCTATAATCTACTATATATAACCTTTATAATATTCTTCACCTACTTCTATACGGCAGTTCTAATAAATCCTGTGGATGTTGCCGATAACTTAAAAAAAGCTGGAGCCTTTATTCCAGGCGTTAGGCCGGGCCAAGACACTCAAAAATACTTAGAATATATCATAAATAGGCTAACCTTTGTAGGAGCCCTTTTCCTTAGTGTTGTGGCGGTTGTTCCCATTTTCATAAGCTTGTGGCTTAATGTGCCCTTCTATTTTGGTGGTACTACGGCCCTTATAGTTGTTGGTGTGGCTCTTGATACCTTAAATAAATTGGAAGCTCAAGCGCTACAGCAAAAGTATAGAAAATACACCAGGAGGGTAAGATGATATTAGTATTTCTTGGTCCGCCTGGGTCAGGAAAGGGTACACAGGCAAAGATTTTATCTAAGGAAATGGGACTTTCTCATATATCCACGGGTGATCTTCTCAGGGAGGCGGTAAAAAATAACACTCCCCTTGGTCAAAAGGCAAGGGAGTATATGGAAAGGGGTGAATTGGTACCCGACGATATCATAATAAGCCTTATTGAAGAGGTTATGCCAAAAGAGGGTGGTTTTATTCTTGATGGTTTTCCGAGAACCATACCCCAGGCCATAGCCCTTGAGGACATGCTAAAAAGAAATGGAAAGGAGCTAAGCAAGGTAATACTTTTTGAAATCTCAGAAGATGTGGTGGTAGATAGAATATCTGGCAGGCTAACATGTTCCCAATGTGGTGCCCTTTATCATATAAAATACAATCCCCCAAAGGAAGATCTTATATGTGACCTTTGCGGAGGCAAGCTAATACAAAGAGAAGATGACAAAGAAGAAGTTATAAGAAGAAGGTTTAAAGTTTACCAAGAACAAACCCAGCCCCTTATTGCTTTCTACAGGGAAAGAAATAAATTATTTAGCTTGGATGCTACTCAAAGCGTGGAAGAAATAAGTAAAAAGATAATAGAGGCTATAAAGAATGGCAGTTGAGCTTTATTCCTTCAAGGAAATTGAAAAAATAAAAAAGGCTTGTCAGGTAGTGGTGGAAGTTTTAGATGCTTTATCCCGAGCCATAAAGCCTGGTATGTCTACCTATGAATTGGATATAATGGCAAGGGAAGAGGCAAAGAAAAGGGGTGCAAAGCCAGCTTTTCTCAACTATAAGCCTCCTTTTAGTAAGGAAAGCTTCCCTGCAAGCCTTTGTGTATCCATTAACGAGGCAGTAGTTCATGGTCTTCCCAAAAAGGAGCAAATAATACAGGAAGGGGATATAGTAAGCCTTGATTTTGGAGCTTATGTGGATGGTTACGCGGGCGATTCTGCTATAACGGTTGCTGTTGGCAAAGTAAGTAAAGAAAAGGAAATGCTTATGAAAGCCACAAAGGAGGCCCTTGAGGAAGCGGTAAAGGTTTGCATGCCAGGTAACTGGGTTTCCGATATAGTGGATGCCATATACAGGGTTGCCAAAAAGTATGGTGTATATCCCTTAAAGAATCTTGGAGGACATGGTATAGGAAGAAAGGTTCACGAAGAACCCTTTATCCCAAACCATCCAACTAACTTGGCACAAGAAAAAAGGGATTACAAGCTTAGACAAGGTATGGTTTTGGCAATTGAACCCATGCTCTCTTTGGGGACAGAAGAAATAGCTCACGATGGTGATAGATGGACGGTTATAACGGCTGACAGAAGCCCAGCGGCTCATTATGAATACGTGGTGGCTATAACCAAACAGGGACCAATAATTTTAACGGAGTATAAAGATGGGTAAAAAGAAGGGCGAAGAAAAACCAAAAGAAAAGGGTATAGTGCTTGAAGGTGAGGTTTTAGAAGCCTTACCCAATGCCATGTTTAGGGTAAAGTTAGAAACAGGGCATGAAGTGCTTGCCCACGTTTCTGGAAAAATGAGGATTCATTTTATAAGAATATTACCCGGAGATAAAGTAAAGGTTGAGCTTTCACCCTATGACCTTACCAGGGGAAGAATAATATACAGAGGATAGTTTGTGGTATAATTAATAGTTTACAAGGAGGTAAAAATGAAGGTGAAGCCTTCTGTAAAACCTATATGTGCTAAGTGTAAAATCATAAGAAGAAAGGGAAGAGTAATGGTTATATGTGAAAATCCAAAGCATAAGCAAAGACAGGGATAAGGAGGTAGAATATGGCAAGAATAGCAGGTGTTGACCTTCCCGATGGGAAAAAATTGGAAGTTGCCCTTACATACCTTTATGGAATAGGTTGGGCAAGGGCCAAAGAGATCTGTGAAAAAACAGGCATACCTTGCACCAAAAGATTGGGAGAGCTTACACCAGAAGAGTTAAACAAAATTCGTAAGTTTATAGA
>CALLAD010000163.1 GCA_938002625.1 uncultured Aquificaceae bacterium | reverse complement strand
TGCCTTAGCTGGAATATTTCCCCTTTCTGGATTTTGGAGCAAGGACATGATAGTAGCCACGGCGTATGAAGTAAGCTTTATGTGGGGTGTGCTTGCATCAGTGGTGAGCCTATTGACAGCCTATTACATATTCAGGGAAGGGTTTGTAATGTTTTACGGAGAAGAGAGGGGGCATAAGGAAGGAGTTCATGAGAGTCCTGGCGTTATGTTAGTGCCCATGGTTCTATTGGGCATAATGGCAATAGTTGCAGGATTTTTTGAGGGGTGGTATGGGAGTGTGCTTGGAGAGAAGAAGGAATTACACATGAACATAGCGATATTATCGGTGGTAGTGGGTTTGAGTGGTATAGCAATAGCCTATTTAGTGTATGTGAAGGGGGTGATAGATCCGAGGAAGGCATACGAGAGCTTAAAGCCCTTGCATACAACCTTTAAAGAGCAATTCTTCACGGAAAAGCTATACCATAAAGTATTGGCTGGGGGGTATCTTCTATACTCCAAGGTACTATATGCCACCACCGAAAGGCAGCTTATAGACGGTATAGTAAATTCTACTTATACCATATCAAAATCTATTGGTAATTTTATAAAAAACCTACAGGCTGGTAAGATTAATCTTTATGTGCTTTTCCTTTTCATAGGCTTTTCCTTACTTTTATTTTTAACAATCTTTTGGAGGTAAGGGATGGAAATTCTTCTGAACGTGGCCATATTTTTGCCCTTGGTTGCCGCCATACTTGTGGCCTTTGTTAGAAATGAAAAGTTTTCCAAGATCCTATCCCTTGGAGTTTCTTTCCTTGTTTTTCTGATAGTTCTTATGCTTTTCCTTAATTTTAACTGGTCCTTGCAAGGCTTCCAGTACATTACCAAGATAAACTGGATACCTTCCCTTGGCATATCATACCATGTGGGCGTGGATGGAATGGCCATATCCCTTCTTCTGATGACGGCTGTGGTTTTCGTGGTTGCTTTCCTTTGGTCCTGGAAGGTGGAGGATAGGGTTAACCTTTATTTTGCCTTATTCCTTGCTTTGGAAACTGCTTGTCTTGGTGTTTTTTCGGCCTTGGACTTTTTCCTCTTCTACCTTTTCTGGGAAGGAATGCTTATTCCCATGTACTTTATCATAGGACTGTGGGGGCACGATAGAAAGGTTTATGCCGCCAATAAGTTTTTTGTGTATACCTTCTTTGGTAGTATTTTCTTACTCTTAGGGCTTGCCAGTATTGTAGTTTACGGATACTTTACAACGCAGACCATTTCCTTTGACTATATGTTCCACAAAAACCTTTCTTATCCCATATGGCTTCAGAGTATTGCCTTTTTGCTCTTTGGTTTGGCCTTTGCCGTGAAAATTCCCATGTGGCCAGTTCATACTTGGCTTCCCGATGCCCACGTAGAGGCTCCTACCGCTGGCTCCGTTATACTTGCGGCCGTTCTTCTAAAGATGGGTACTTTTGGCTTTGTTAGGTACTCTTTGCCCCTCTTCCCCGATGCAAGCAAGCAATTTATACCCCTTATTTTCTTCCTTAGCCTTGTGGCAATAATATATACGGCAATGATGGCTATAGCTCAAACTCATATAAAGAGGCTTATAGCCTACTCCTCCATAAGCCATATGGGAGTTGTAACCCTTGGTACTTTTGCCCTTGACCCTAATGCCTTAAATGGTGCCATATACATGATGGTAGCTCATGGTCTTTCCTCGGCAGCCTTGTTTATGGCCGCTGGGTTTATATACGATAGAATACACTCTTATCATATGGATGACTTGGGGGGCTTGGCAAGGTATGTTCCCAAGTTGGCTGTTTTCTTTATGATAGCTGGGCTTGCGGGTATAGGATTTCCTGGGCTTGCGGGATTTGTGGCAGAATTTCTTGTATTCTTGGGCACTTATAAAAACTATCCCATATGGGCTTTTATAGCGGGTGTGGGTGTTGTATTGTCGGCCGCTTACTTCTTGTATATGTACAAAAGGGTTATGTTTGAAGAAGAAACCCTTTCCGAGTATAGGCTTGAAAAGTGGAAAAATTTAAAGGATTTAGAACCTCACCATATTATCTCCTTTGTTATCATAACAGCCTTTGCCCTTCTTATGGGCTTGTATCCCTATCCCTTTGTAAAGATAATGGAGCATACCACTAAGTACGTCTTGGGAGGCTAAAAGGTGAACTGGAATGCCTTGTTGCCAGAGCTTATAATCTCCTTGGGAATATTGTTTGTGTTTATCTTTGATCTTCTTTTGCCCAAAAGAGAATATAGGTTCCTTTTATACCTGTCGTTCCTTGTTCCCATAATTAGTTTAATAAGTCTTTTCTTTGTGGAATATCCCGCCAAAACCTTTTTTGATCTTTTTGAAGTCAACGCCATAAACCTTCTTGGCAAGGGGGTTATATACCTTCTAACCAGTCTTGTTCTTCTTTCTATGCAGGATTACTACGAAAAAAAGGATTCTGTATATACAGAGCTCGCTTACTTGCCCCTTTTGGCTACCCTTGGTCTTTCTATTCTCCTATCCTCATCCAACTTTATTCTTCTCTTTATATCTCTTGAGCTTGCAAGCATAAGTATGTACATTATGGTTTCCCTTCTTAAGGATGAATATCTTTCAAAGGAGGCTGGATTTAAGTATCTTGTAATAGGTGCCGTGGCTACTTCCATGCTTGCCCTCGGTTCTGCCTTCTATTACGCAAGCACTGGTAGCCTTTTCTTAAAGGAATACAAGGAAGAAAATACCTTATTTTTGCTTGCCCTTTTTCTTATACTATCCGCCATAGCCCTTAAAGCCTCCGCCGTTCCCTATCATTTTTGGACGCCCGATGCCTACGAGGGTGCTCCAACGCCTGTAACTGGCTATCTTTCTTCCGTACCAAAGGTAGCCGTATATTTTCTTCTTGCCCAATTTATAGTCTATTTCCATCACCTAAAGCAATGGCTTATTTTGGTTGCTGTGCTTTCTCTCCTTTCCATGTTTTATGCTAACTTTGTAGCCTAT
>CALLAD010000162.1 GCA_938002625.1 uncultured Aquificaceae bacterium | reverse complement strand
GATCATAACCAAATATCGCCAAATGACCTGGACCACTTCCTGGAGTTATTCCATAATCCACGGGAATATGAAGCCCAAGGGCAGATCTTTTGGCCAAGCTATCAAGGTTTGGAGTTTTGGCAAGCTCTAATTCTGTCTTGCCATCAAGGGCTGGAAGCCCACCAATACCATCAAGAACTATCAAAAGAATTCTCCTTGTGTTTTTTTGTATAAGGCTTTCCAGCATGATAATATTTTAGAGTAAATGATAAACAAAAAAAGCAAACTGGCACTTATAAGAAAGAAACTTCATCTAAGAAAGAAAAGGGAAAAGAGCCTTATGGAAGAATATCAAAAGAAGCTTATAGACTCTCTATCTGAGCTAAGGATACCTTTACTTCTTTTGCACTTTTCCCTGAGCTTTGGAACATTGGGATATATGATCCTATCGGGCGGGAATTTTATTGATGCCCTTTATATGACGGTTATAACCATAGGAACCATAGGCTTTGGCGAGATAGCTAAGGGAACAGATACTCCAGAGGGTAGGATTTTTACCACCTTTTTAGCCATAATGGGCATTGGAATCTTTACCACTTCCATAACTGTTGTAATAAGGGTATTTTTTGTAGGAAACGCCATAAACCTTTTAAAATACATAAAAATGCTTGCAGAAATAGAAAAGCTAAAGGACCATGTTATTATTTGCGGTTACAGTAAAACGTCCGCTTGGTTTGTAGAAGCGCTAAGGAAAAGGCGCATAGATTTTGTGGTAATAGATTCCAGAGAAGAAGCCCTTAAATATATACAACTTCACAATATAAAGTACTTTATACCCGAAGAGCCCTTTAAAAAGAAGGCTCTACTTTCTGCAGGTATAAAAAGGGCAAAATACCTTATAGCCAACATGGAGGATGAGGCGCAAAACATAGCCGTTATAGTTACTGCAAGGCTTTTACAACCAGACAGAGATGCCCTGTTTATATATTCCACTGCCCCTACGGATGGTACAGCCCAAAAGCTTGAAGAGCTTGGTGCCAACAAGGTAATAGTGCCAGACAAACTTATAGCAAACAGAATATTTTCCTATATGCTTCATGAAACAAGGGGTTATATATCCGACCTTTTTGATAAGATAGCCTATGGAGAGGAGGTAGATTTGGAAATAGTGGAGCTCAGCGTAAGTGAAAAAAGTCCCTTGGTAGGTAAAAAGTTAAAGGATATAGACCTTAGAAAGGTCTACAATGTTACTGTGATAGGTATAAGGAAGTTTGACGGTGCTCTAAACCTTACGGTTACTGGTGATACGGAAATAGAGGGCGGCGATACTTTATTGCTTTTGGGTAAACCTTCTAATATACGCAAAGCTTTGGAGTTTTATAAGGAGGTGCTTTAATGAGATTGAAGAAAATCTTAACAGATTTTTTCCTTCTTATGGCATTAACCACAAACATAAGCTTTATATTTAATCCCAATCCCTACGAGCTTGTTATAGCCGTGATAGCCAACCTTACGGCAACAATACTTAAGCTCGGAGAGGGTAAAATTCTCGCCACAGAGATGATGGCGGCAAGCCTTGTGGCAGATCTTCACCTTATACCTGCAGCTTTCGTATACTTTTTGGGAGACGTTAGCGAGGCTGTAAGCCTTGCCATTGGAGCCCTGGCGGCCAACATAATATCCATTCTCCTTTCCATAATAGAAGCCATATTTGGTTACTTAATGGAAGAATAGCTCATCCATGAGCTTTAACTTCTCCTTCTCTATGGCTTTGCCAAGGTCTTTCCCCTTTAAACCTTTGAATTTTTCCACATCAACTTTAAGGTGTCTTAGCTTTTCCAAAAAAAGCTTTACCTTTTCCTTCTGATAAAGCATAAGAAAAAGCAAAAAGGCCAAAGGCTTACCCTTTAATAGTAAGTATATTTCCGATGGTTTTTGAGCCTTTTGCAAATCCTTTATATATTTATGAAGCCCCTCACTTAAAAGCTTGTAGCTATCCCTAACCCAAGAAGGTGCACTTATATCCCTAAGAAGGCTTTCTCCCCCTTTTAAATCCTTTATTAGCAAAAGGAAGAACAACCAGCCATAATCTAACTTTTCTTGAGGGAACTCAATCATGTGCCAACTTACTAAATCCCTTAACTTATCCATCAAAGATTCTATTTCATAGCTAAAGCTAAAGCCTTCTATTATTTGTTCAAGCACTCCGTATTTTTTATAAAGCCTTAGAATATCCAAAAGCTTTTCCTCTCTAAGAGCTAATCTTAATTCATTGAAAATTCTACCCTTTGGTGCTTTTTTTAGTAACTCAAGGCCTATGGCATTTTTTAAGAGCTTCTCCGTGCTTTTTGAAAGCTTAAAGGAAAACCTTCCAGCAAACCTCAGAGCCCTAAGTATTCTTACAGGATCCTCTACAAAACTCAAAGGATGAAGAACCCGTATAATTCCATCCTTAAGATCCCTTAATCCACCAAAGTAATCTATTAGGGTGCCAAAGTTTCCCGGATTTATAGAAAGAGCCATAGCGTTTATGGTAAAGTCCCTCCTGACCAAATCTTCCCTTAAGGTAGCCCATTCTACCACTGGATAGGATCCAGGATGGGGGTAGGTTTCCCTTCTTGTGGTAGCAAACTCAATTTTGTATTCTCCCAACTTCATATGGGCTGTGCGAAACTCTTCAAAGGGATGATAATCTATATGCCACTTTTGGGCCAATCTCTGTGCCAATAGTAGGGCATTACCTTCCACTACCAAGTCAAGATCCCATATCTTTTTTTTCATCAAAAGGTCCCTTACCACGCCTCCAACCAGATAAACCTTATATCCCAACTCCCCTGCTTCTTTACCTATTTCCTCAAGTATGCCTTTTATTTCCTCTGGTATATTTAGTCTTTTTTCGTAGCTTTTTAGGGATGAAAGGTGCCTTCTATAAGCATGGAGAAGGTCCATTCTTGTTATAACACCTACCACCCTTTCCCCCTCTACAACGGGTATGAGCTTTTCCCCATACTTGGAAAGAATTTCTTCTGCTTTCCATATAAAGTCCTCTGGATATACAATATGAAAGTCTTCTATCATAAAATCCCTTACCTTACCAACTACATGATGCTTTTGTGCCTTTAAAAGGTTTTTTTTGTATACAATTCCCACAAGTTTCCCCCTATCATCCACCACAGGAGAGCCTGCAAAGTTTCTTTGAGTAAGCTCAAGGAGGGCCAAATCTATGGGTAATTCTTCATGTAAAAGAAAGGGAGGATAACTCATTACATCCTTTACTTTTAGGGGAACTTTTTGCCCCTTTAAAAGGGCTTCTAATATTATCTTTAATCTTTCTGCAGACAAGTTTTCAAATTTAGCCGCGCTGGCAAATTCATGTCCACCACCGCCTAATTCTTGAAGAATTTCAGAAACATCAAACTCACCCTTTATAGATCGCCCAAAGAGATAGGTTTTGGCACCAGCTTCTAATATGACAAAAAAGGCTGAAGATTCTTTTAATTCCCACAGGTTGTATATTAAATCCAATATATCGGGTAAATATTCCTCCATCCTTAAAACCACAATACTGATCCTTTTTCCGTTTATGAATATATTTTCAAGTCCTATAAGGTACTTAGAAAGGGTATCTATTTCTTCCTTGCTTATACCTCCCTTTAAAAGCCTTCTAACGAGCCTAAGGTCTGTTCCCTTCTCTAAAAGCCACGCTATAGCCTTTGCATCCCTGTGAGTGGTGCCTTCGTAGGTAAGCATGCCTGTATCTTCGTATATTCCAAGGGCCAAAAGAGTTGCCGATTCTTTGTCTATATTTATTCCCTTTTCAATGAGCTCTTCTACTATCAAAGTGGTACAGCTTCCCACTTTATCCACTTTTCCCATAAAACCCATTGGTGCTTTTGGATGATGGTCGTATATATATATGTCTTTTATCCTGCCCTTATACTTCTCCGTAAAGCTTTCATAGTCATGGCTATCTACCAAAACTAAATCAAAGGTTTCTGGAAGTTCCTCAATAAAGCGAAATTTATGAAAGAAAAGCTTAAGGGCTTCGCTTGCCCTTTTAGAAAGCTGATACGGTTTAAGAATGTAAGCATCTTTATACAAAAGGGTTATACCATACGCCGAGGACAAAGCATCAAGATCTGCACCTTCTTCAAGAACTATGATTTTTTGCATTAGTTAAAATTATATTGTGATAAGCTTTTTACTTTTTCTCTCTGGTGTTTTGCTTGGAGTAATTTTTGTGGAGATAACCTACAGGCTCCTTAGGAAAGGCTACCTTTTCATTTATATTCTTTTACTCCCTATTAAGCTTGTATCTACTGCCTTTATATTGTATAGCTTTTTTGTCATGAAGGGTTTTTATGGATTGCTTTCTGGTCTTGTTGCTTTTTTTCTTGGATTTTTTACAATGATTTTATTAAGGGGGTTTAAATATCATGGAGGATTTAAGAATACTTGAAACCCTTTTTAAGAATACCCTTTTTCAGTTTTTTCTGTATATGGCCCTTATTCATTTGCTTGCGCAAGTTTTCTTGGATAGGAGAATTGCCTTTTGGGTATCTTCTATTAGCACTACAATTATTTGGTTAAGATATTTTGATACTCAAACGCCCCTTAAAGCTTGGCTAATAATTCTTTTGATATTTAGTTTATACACGGTTCTAAAGCTCCTTTTCCATTTCAATTTACTTCTCTTTTTGAAGGGTAAAAAAAGATGCCCAGAATGCTACAGTGAAGTCCACTGGAAAGCAAAAGTATGCCCCTTCTGTGGTTACA
>CALLAD010000161.1 GCA_938002625.1 uncultured Aquificaceae bacterium | reverse complement strand
GGAGCTATGGCCTGCACCAAAAGCGTCAAAGGGGCTTTCTTCTCTTCTTAGAAATCCCGATATACCACCAAACTGCCTGAGAGTGGGAAACTCTTCCTTTCTATCCGTTAGAATCTTCCATGGATAGGCTTGATGCCCTATGTCCCAAACAATAACATCCTTGGGAGGTTCAAAGACTCTTAGGAGAGCTATAGTTAGCTCAACAGTGCCAAGACTTGGAGCTACGTGACCTCCATTCTTAGCGGTAACTTCTATTATGTAGTCCCTAACCTCTTGGGCAAGTTTTTCAAACTTTTCGTAATCATAAAACTTTATGTAAGCTGGACCCTTATATTCCTTTAAAACCTCATACCTTTCAAGCATAATTTATAAAGCTATAGCCTAAGGTCTATCTTTCAAGCCCTTTTACTATGAAAAAAATACCAATCTTAGCATCCAACCTGTAATTAACTGAACAAAAGTGAGGAGAAGACCAAGAATGGGTAATATTATGAACTTTTTTCCTATCCTTTCACCCTTTAGCCAAAAGACAACCAAGTTAAGCACAGAAAAAACAAGAAGCAGTATGCCATTCCACTTATGGGGAAAGCTCCATATAAAAGGCGCCTTTGACTGAACTAAAGGCACATTGGAGACGGAGAATCCAAAAAGGATGGAGGGAATTAATAGAATTATAAGGAGTATATTCATGTAAAAAGCGTATTTAGCAGCTTTTTCAAGTCCTAAGGCAGCTGCAAAATACAGGCTGAAAGTGATAAGAGCTATGACTATTGTGGGGTAGGAAAATAGGGGGTGCAAAATCATTGTTCTACCTCCAAGCCTTTTTCAATTTCTATTATATTCCGATAAAGTTTCATAAGTATATTTATATAATCTTCCTCGCCAAGTTCTACCTTATCCATAAGTTCTTCAAGCCTTCTGGTGAAATCCTCCGTTAAAAACTCATGAATATCTTCCCTACTCTGTAAGTAATAGTATGCCTTTTTACCTAAGCTCGTGGGAATTAGAAAACCCTTATTTTCTATAACATAACCCCTCTCTATGAGCTTCTCTATTATGGTGGCATAGGTGGAGGGTCTTCCTATTCCTTTTCTTTTCATCTCTTGTACTAAATCTCCATGCGTGTAAAGGTAAGCTTTTGGTTGAGCGATTAATCTTTTTCTATCAGAAATATCCAAAGAGCCTATGATGGGATTGTAGATATCCACCTTTAAAAACCTATCCCAACCGTCTTGAACTATACTGGTGGGCACTTCTAACTCCACGATTTTTTCAAGGGCTTTTATCCTTAGTTTTAAAACCTTTTGTTTTATTTCCCTGCATTGGCTTGCCATAAAGCGGTTGAATATAAGCTCGTACAGCATTAAGTGTTCCCTTGTAAGACCCTCTATTTGACCACTGTATACTAAGGTTCTTAATTCTTCTGGGTCTATAGCCTTTGTTGGTCTTATGGCTTCGTGGGCTCCACCTTCTGCCCATTTTCTTGGATGAAAGTATTCTTTCCCAAGTTCTTCTTCTATGTATTCCTTAGCTAATCCTATACCGTAATCGGATACTCTCGTAGAATCTGTTCTGTGATAGGTTATATAGCCCAGTTCAAAGAGGTTTTGAGCAAGTTTCATAGTCTTGGGTAAGGACCATCTATAAAAATCGCTGGCTGCTTTTAGCATAGTATCGGTGCTAAAGGGAGGTGGTGGATTTTTGACTTCTTCTTTTTCTTCCAATACTTCTATTTGTACATGGGAAAGCTTTTCATAAAACTCTTTTGCAGCCTCCTTATCTTCAAAGCTTAACTCTATTCTTAACCTGTTTTCCGCGTCTATGGTGAAGAGAATCTTATGGACCTTTTCCCTGTATTCCTTCTCCCTTTCTATAATCCATCCAAGCACGGGCGTTTGGACTCTACCAGCGGAAAGCCAATTTTTGCCAAAGGCTTGTTGTAGTAATTTTGAAAATTCAAAACCTACCCATCTATCGGAAATTCTTCTTAGTATTTGTGCCTTTACAAGGTTTAGGTTTATATCCCTGTTTTCTTTCAAAGCCTTTAGTATAGCCTTCTTTGTAACTTCGTGAAATTCCATCCTTTTAATGTTAGGATTGTAAGCCTTTAAAAGCTCCGCTAAATCCCATCCTATTTTTTCTCCTTCTGTATCTGGGTCTGTGGCTATTAAAATTTGATTGGCTTCTAAAGCCATACGTCTTAGGCTTTCAATAATCTTTTCTTTACCTTCTGTTACCTCATAAAGGGGGATTGGTTTACCGTTTATGTAAACACCATAGAAACCTTCTTCCTTGTTTAAATCCAGCACATGCCCAAGGCTTGAGGTTATCATTATGTAAGTATCTCCAGCCGATGTTTCCATGAGTTCATGATCTCCCACACGCCTTTTTATAGGTTTTCCAAAAAAGCTGGCTATGGTTCTCGCTTTGTTAGGAGATTCCACCACTATAAGCACTGGTTTTAGTATTTCCTTACTCTTTGGTTTTTCTTCTCCTTTCATAAAATTCCTTATTTTTTCCCTATCCTTGTCTATTTCTTCCATAATTTCCTGAAGATTTACATCTTCCAACTTTTTGAAGTTTATATCCTCGTTAAACCATTTGACCTTTTTTATAAGATGCTTAAAAGCCCTTTTATCCTCTACAAGCACCAAGCTAAGACCCCTGCTTATTCCGCCAGCAAACATACGCGAAGTTCTTCCGCTTGCTTGCAGATAAGCAGTAGCGTCGGAAACTACCATTTCATAACCCTTTTCACTTTTTCTGAGGGTTATCTCTTCCGATGATTGAAGTAGATCAATTACCTCCTCGGAAGATAGGAAATTTCTTACTTCTTCCTTAAGCCTTTTTACTCTTTCCAACAGTTCTTGCTTGTCTTTTAAAAACTCCTCGCTTAAGTATTGGTATCTTTTCAAGGCTTGTAGCCAATTGTCCACTTCCCTTAACCTTTGGGGCAGCTTTTTGGCAATAAGGCTTCTTATAGACATAAGAGCCCAAAGGAGATG
>CALLAD010000160.1 GCA_938002625.1 uncultured Aquificaceae bacterium | reverse complement strand
ACGTTGTATCTGAACTGTGTGGGATGTGAAGGACTTTGTGGTTTATTCTTTGACGGAGCTCGGTCAAGTTGTATCTGAACTGTGTGGGATGTGAAGTATAAGTTTATGATTATTTCTTTTTCTTCTATTTCGTTGTATCTGAACTGCTCAGGATGTAAAGCAAAGAAAGAAGTTGTAGAATTTTAAATAATGACCTATCAAAAGTACATTTATAAGCTTCCCACGGAAGATTTTTATAAATTCCTTGTGGATTACGGAAAAGGTGTTGAAATCCTCTCGGAGGGAGAAGCCTATATAGAATTTGCCCTTTATGAACCCTTAGAGGGTATTGAGCCTTTGGAAGTCTTAGAGGTTGAAGTAATATTACCTCAAAAGGTCTATAAGCCACAGAGGATTAAGAATTTAATAATAATCCCTTCTTGGCTTAGGCCAGTGGTTATAAGGCATGGAATGGCTTTTGGAACAGGTCTTCATCCAACAACAAGGCTATGCCTTGAGCTTTTGGAGGATTTTTTAGAGGAGGGTTGGTCTGTTTTGGATGTAGGCACAGGGACTGGTATTTTGGCAATAGCCAGTAAAAAATTAAAGGCTGGCAGAGTTTTAGCAATAGATATAGACCCCTATGCGGTGGAGGAATGTTTGCATAACAAGGAAGAAAATTGCGTAGATATAGAATGTATTAAGGCAGAAGCAAAGGACATAAAAGAAAGCTTTGACCTTTTGGTTGCAAACCTTGAACTTAAGGTCTTTAAAAAGGAGCTTCCAACTCTTATTAAGCTCTTTAAAAGGGTTGCCATATTTTCTGGTATATACGAAAAAGAGGAGCTTAGGGAATTTTTAGACCTTTTAAAGGAAAAACCTGCTAAAATTAAAAAGCTGAAAGGATGGTATGCGGTGGTTATTAAAAGATGAGGTATCGCTATAGGTTGGAAGAAAGAAGAGAGAGGAAAAATGCCCTTATAAAGCTTATAAGAAGACTTGCTATTTTTGCCCTTATTCTCTTGCTTTTCTATACCCTTTTTCTATTTTTTGGTGGAAGGCCTCAACTTTCGCAAGAAAGCTTAAAGGAGCTCTCTTTTATAGCTTCCGAAAAAAGTTATCAACTTTCCTTTAGCAAGCCTGTAAAGGAGTTAAAGCTTTACCTTTTGGATGGAGAGGAAAAGAGGGAAATATATAAAATACAATTCCCTGAGCCTCAAAAGTCTATATCCTTAACACTAAAAGCGAAGGAACTTGGGCTAAAGGATGGAAAAGCAAACCTTATCTTAGAAGCTTATGCTGGGCCGCTTTCCAAGAAAAGCTACCAGTTTGAAGCCTTGGTAGATACCATACCCCCTAAGCTAAGCATAGTAGACTATACAAGCTATCCCTTATTGGGTGGCACTGGTGCCGTAAAGGCTAAGTTGGAGGAAGAAGCCCAAGTTTATATTCTGCATGGTGATTATAAATATCCTTTATATTCCTTGGGAAATGGGTATTACTATGGACTTTTCCCCATAAGGCTTGACGTTGATAAGGATGCAAATTTTTACCTTTTGGCCGTGGATAGGGTGGGCAACACCTCTCGCCAAAGTTTAAGCCTTAATGTAAAACAATTTAAGTTTAAGGAGGATAATATAAACATAAACATGGATTTTATAAACAAGGCTATCTATCCCCTTTTGGGCAAGGAGGGAGAAGGGCTTTCACCCGTGGAAGCTTTTAAAAGGGTAAACGAGGTTTGGAGATCAAGGGATGTAAGGAAGATAGAAGAAGTAGCTAAGAATAGTGATTCAAGATTTTTCTGGGATGGGGCTTTTTTACAGCTTCCAAATAGTAAAGTTTTTGCTACCTACGGAGATATAAGGCATTATTACTATGAAGGTCAAAAGATAAGCGAAAGCAGGCATATGGGCTTTGACTTTGCCTCCATTGAAAGGTCACCTATTCCAGCCTCCAATTCTGGCGTGGTGGTATTTACTGGAGAGCTTGGTATATATGGGAATACGGTAATAATTGACCATGGCATGGGTTTAATGAGCCTGTATGCCCATCTTTCGGAAATATCCGTAAAAGAAGGCCAGTTTGTGAAAAAAGGAGAAATCATAGGAAAAACGGGAAAAACGGGCTTTGCCTTGGGGGATCATCTTCACTTTGGCATATTGATACACGGATATGAGGTAAATCCCTTAGAGTGGCTTGATCCAAAGTGGATAAGGAATAATGTTTTAAGGGTTCTAAATTCACAATGAAAAAGCTAAGATATCGTATATCCGTAATTCTTGCGCCCTTTGTAGCCTTCCTTATTAGATTGATACAAAAAACCATCCGCTGGGAAAGGCGGGTGGATTATGAACTTTACAAGGGTAAAATAATAGCCCTTCTGCATGGTAATGCCATAGGTGTTGCCATGCTTGGTATAGACAGGGGTATATATGCCTTGGTTAGTAGGTTTAGGGATGGTGATATTGCAGAAAAATTTTTGTTGAGTTTGGGATATAAAGTGGTTAGGGGTTCAAGTGAGGAGGGTAAGCCCCAAAAGGGTGGTAGGGTTGGTTTTTTGAGGCTTTTGAAAGTCTTAAGAGAGGGTGAAACGGTTGCCATAACGGTGGATGGTCCAAAGGGTCCGTATGGAAAGGTTAAAGAAGGGATAATTGTTTTGGCCCAAAAGTCTGGAGTACCCATAATACCCGTTTATGTTGCCTTTGATTGGTGTATAAAGCTAAGGACATGGGACAGGCTAATAATTCCCTTTCCCTTCTCAAGGGCCAAAGTAAGAATAGGAAATCCCATATGGGTTTTAAAGGAGGATAGCGTAGAGGCTAAGAGGGAGGAACTGGAGGAGGTCCTTTTTTCCCTTTCGCTGGGAAAAGTTTCTGAGAAACTTTTGGAGCCAAAAGAAAGCTAAAGCTTCCCAAAAGGGTGGTTATTAATACTAAGGCAAAGGCCAAGGATTGGGCTGGGGGATGAAAGCTGGCAAAGATCACGGAAAACTCTCCCCTTTGTACAAAGGAGAGGGAAGCCCTTGTAGCAACCCTTTTGTTAAAGCCATAAATTATGCCACCCCAATAGGTGGATAAAAGCTTAAGGGCTACGGAAACAATCAAGAGTATAAAAAGAAGCAATGGATCAAAATCCAAGCCTAATTTTGCATTAAAGGCAAACATAAAGAAGAAAATTCCAACGGAAAACTCCTTCAAATCGGAAAGGGATTTTTCTATTATCTGGAAGGTTCTGCTATTCTCTGGCACTATTACACCAAGCATAAAGGCAATAAGGGCATCGGAAAGACCAAAGCTCAAGCTTATACCAGAGGATATAAGCAAGAAGCCCAAGACAAAGAAGGGTATTATTTCTTCCTCTACGCCCTTCTCTATATAATTGAAAAACCTCTGAGAAATTTCTCTTGCTAAATAAAAGAGCAGAAACAGTAAAAATACGGCAAAAACCGCTCTTACAAGGCTTAGTGGGTCTGGTTCTCCCTTTAGAGTAAAGCCAGTAAGTATGGATATTAGTATTATGCTTATCAAATCCTCAAATATGAGTATGCCTATTAAAAATTCTGCCTCTGGGTTTATAAGCCTTTTATAATCCATAAAAAGCTTGGCCGTTATGGCAGTACTGCTTGGATAAACAATACAGGCTACCACAAAGGAAAAAAGAAAATTTTTAGTAAAGGCATAGGATATGAGAAAGGCTGGAACAAAATTTATGAAAAGGTCAATAAGTCCAGGTTTTATAAGCCTTTTCATTCCCGCAAGTCTTTCAAAGGAGTATTCAAGACCTATAAAGAAGAAAAGAAGGATAACTGCAGCATATTCAAAAATAAGAAGCACATCCTCCGCCCTATGCGGTAGAAAAAGCCTCCCCAAAAATCCCGCCAGCATAAAGGATAGTATGTAGGGCACCTTTAACTTTGATAACAGGAAGGCGGATGAAAACAGAAGAAGGAATACACTACCCGCTAAGATAAGATCCTGTGGGTTGTGCATTTTTATACGCTACACCTTCCGCAGAGTTCTAAAAAGTGGTTTATTTGTGGTCTTGTGCCTACAACTATAAGAATATCCCCCAGTTCTATTTTCTCCTTATAAGGGTCTGGGCTTGGTATTATTTTGCCCTTTCTGTCTATGGCTATAACGGATACACCCGTTGTCCTTCTTATTTGTAGCTCCGCTATGGTTTTGTTTATAAAATTGGAACCCGTCTCTATCTTTACCCATTCCATAACAACTTCCCTTAATATAAGCTCCATTTTTTCCGTCTTTACTGGCTGGTATAGGGCTCCAGCAAGCAAAAAGCCAAGTTCTCTTGCTTCTTCTTCCGTAAGGTCAAAAACACACAAGGCTTCCTCATCCTCCAAAAGGTAAATTTCCCTTTTGCCCGTGTGGTAGATGACCAAAACAAGGTCCTTTCCCTCCTTTAGCCTCATGGAATACTTTTTACCTATTCCAGGTAAGTCTGTTTCCCTTATTTCCATAAGACTTTATTTTAACCCTTTTTGAAAGCCTTTAGAATATCCTTCCTCTCCGACAGTACTATAGACTTTATTTCATCGTTCCTTTTGTAGGTTTCCGAAAGCTCCCTATCTATAAACTCTATAAGCTTTTGAATTTGCACCTCAAGCTCTTCTATTTGTTCCTTCATGCGTAATATTAGGTCTATACCCGCTAAATTTACTCCAAGATCCCTGCTTAGCATAAGTATAAGCTCAAGCCTTTCTAAATCCTTTTCCGTATAGTACCTTGTTCTGCCCTTACTCCTTATGGGCCTAATAAGTCCTTCCTTCTCGTAAAGTCTAAGGGTTTGCGGATGTATATTGTACATGCTGGCTACCACGCCAATGGTATAAAGCTTTTCCCTTTTCATGGGCGCTCACCCCTTATCCTTTCTGGTGTAGGCAGTAGTTTATCAAGCTCTTCAAGAAGTTGTTTTATCCTTTTACCATCACCAAAGAGTTTATCCATAAAACCAAGCTTTGGAATTTCAATATGAACCCTTACGAAGAGATCACCCCTTCCTTCCGACATAAGCTTAGGCATTCCGTAGCCTTCAATTCTTATAGTGTCTCCTTCCTTTGTGCCCGATGGAATTTTTGCCTTTACCTTTACTCCATCCAAGGTTGGAACTTCTATCTCCGCACCAAGGATTGCCTCCGTTATTTTTATGTAAACATCCACGTAAAGATTATTTCCTCTTCTTTCAAAAATGGGATGGGGTTTTACCTTGATGGTAATTATTAGATCTCCAGAGGGACCACCAAACTTGCCAGCATGTCCCTTTCCTTCTGCCTTTATCTTGCTTCCAGTGTCCACTCCTGGCGGTATTTTTACCTTAACTTCTTCTTTGTATGGGATAGTGCCCCTACCACCACATTTGGGACAGGGCTCCCTTACGTATCCTTCTCCACCACAGGTAGGGCATGTTTGGGATATGGTTATAAAGAATTGCCTTTGTATTACTTCTCCCCTGCCCTTGCAAGTAGGACAAACCCTTTCCCCCTTGGTTGTATCATAACCCTTTCCACCACAAGCATCGCAGGGTATATTCCTAAGCAAGGGTATGCTTACTACGGTTCCCTTAAAGGCCTCCTCTAAGCTTAATTCAAGACCGTAATATATGTCCTCACCCCTTGTTGGTCTTCTATATTCCCTTCTTCCCCTTGTTGCCCTTTCAAAGATATCTTCAAAGCCAAAGCCTTTAAAAACTTCCTCAAAAAGGTCACCTATATTTTGGAAAATTACCTCTTGATATTCTTGTCCACCTCCTTGGGCGGAAAAGGCTGCGTGTCCATATTGGTC
>CALLAD010000159.1 GCA_938002625.1 uncultured Aquificaceae bacterium | reverse complement strand
TAAAAGAAGACCTAAGAAATAAAGGCTATGGAAACTTCTATGTTTGGTATGATCCGCCTGGGACTTATTACGACTGGCATACCCATGCAGAGGATGAAGTAAGGTATGTTTTAGAGGGGGAAATTACCATAGGCACGAGGGAAGGAGTTTTTCATCTAAAGGAAGGGGATATGCTGGAAGTTAAGGCTGGCACAAGCCATTGGGCAAGGACGGAAAAAGGAGTTAAATATCTTTGTGCCAGTAAGAAAAACTTTTAGGCTTCTTCTAAGGATCTTCTCCTTTGGCTTGCAACCGAAAGGTAATTTTGTAACTCTTCTATTTTTTCCTCTTGTATAAGCTCCTTTAGCCTTTTTAATGCTCCCTCGTAGGTTTCTATTGCTCTTATAACTTCCCTCTTGTTTTCAAGGAATATATCCCTCCACATTATAGGGTCTGAGGCGGCTATGCGTGTAAAGTCCTTAAAGCCAGCTCCTGGGTACTTAAAAAGGTCCACATCTTTACTTAACTCGCTTAGGGCCTCAATAAGGGCAAAGGCTATTGCATGAGGAAGGTGAGAAACGGCACCAAAAACAAAATCATGAAAATAGGGATCCATTTCCTCAACAACAGATTTAAGACTTTCCCAAAGCTTTCTTATCTTTTCCTTTGCCAACGGGTCTGTTTTTGCCGTGGGTGTTAGTATAAACCTTTTACTTTTAAAAAGATCTTTAATGGCGTTTTCCACTCCAGCCTTCTCCGTCCCAGCTATGGGATGACCACCTACAAACCTCTCCCCCAGTAAATCCTCCATAAAGTAAACAAGCCTTCCCTTTACCGATCCCAAGTCGGAAACAATACAAGATGGGCTAATAATATCCCTAAGGGCTTTTCCTATAGCTTCAAAGCTTCTTACTGGAGTGGCTATTACAACAAGCTCAGGGTCAAAGGCTTTCAGCCCCTCTATGTTTATGGCTCCTTCATCTATAACACCAAGGGCTTTTCCCTTTTCTATAGCCCTTGGGTTTATGTCAACACCAAAAACTTGGCATTGGAATTCTTCCTTGCAAGCAAGGGCAAAAGAACCTCCCATAAAACCAACTCCAATTATCCCAATCCTCTTAAACATCTCTGTATACAACCTTCCCTTCAAATATGGTATAAAGAACTTTTCCCTTTAATACCTTTCCCCACAAGGGTGTATTTTTGGACTTAGAAAAGTTTGTTTTTTCATCTAATAGCCATTCCCTTTCTGGGTCAAAAATAACAAGATTTGCCCTTGAGCCTTCTTTTATACTTCCGCAATCTTCTAAGCCTAAGATCCTCGCCGGACTTGAAGACATTAGTTCCACCATCTTTGAAAGGCTTATTATCTCTTCCCTTACCAATTTTAACATCATGGGCAAAGCCAACTGCAATCCTATTATGCCTGGCATTGCCTTTTCCAAGGATGTTTTTTCCCATGGGGCATGCGGTGCGTGGTCTGTGGCAATGCAGTCTATGGTGCCGTCCCTTAGTCCTTCAATTAATGCCTTTCTGTGTTTTTCTTCCCTTAGAGGTGGGTTTACCTTTGCATTGGAATAAGAGGTCAAAAGTTCTTCCTCGTTAAAAAGCAGATGGTATGGGTTTACTTCGCACGTTATTCTTGCTCCCTTCTCTTTGAAAAACCTTATTATATCCAAGCCTAAGCTGCTGCTTATATGCTGAATATGTATATGCCCGCCCGTATGGTAGGCCAGTATGCAATCCCTCGCTATAAGTATATCCTCCGCGCTTGCAGGTCTGGAGGATATTCCGAGCATGGAGCTAACCTTTCCTTCGTTTATATGGCCGTAGGCAAGCCTGTCATCCTCGCAGTGGTTCATGATAAAGCTTCCCAGTTGACTTGTAAGCTTTAAAGCCTTTTCCATAAGTCCTGAGTCCATAAGGGGAGAGCCATCATCGGTAAAGGCTACACAACCAGCCTTCTTTAATTGATAAAAGTCTACAAGCTCTTGTCCCTTTCTGCCCTTTGTTATAGCACCAGCTGGAAAAACTTTACATAATCCTATACTTTCCGCTTTTTTTATTATGTACTGCGCTATCTCTGGTGAGTCTACGGGTGGCTTGGTGTTGGGCATGCATACAAGATGAGTAAAGCCACCAGCTACGGCGCTTTGCATACCGCTTTTAAGGTCTTCTTTGTATTCTTGCCCAGGATCTCTTAAATGCACATGCAAGTCTACAAAAGAAGGGCAAGCTATAAATCCCTTTGCCTCTATAATGTAAGCTTCTGATTCAAAAAGGTCATCACCCAAAGCCTTTATACGGCCCTTTTCTATAAGGATATCTTTTACGCCATCAAGATTCTGACTTGGATCTATTATCCTTGCCTTCTTTATCAAAATCCTTGACATTACAAAGATTATAAACTACCTCTTTTAAAGCTTTATAAGGGTTCTTTTCTTCCGTTTCCCATACAAAAACACCGCTTTGACTCAATATTCCCTTAGCAAAGGGAGAATGGGGATGGTGACCACATACTATTACTATCAACTCCTTATTCCTTATTATTTCCGATATAGCTTTTTCATCCTTGGGAAGATACCTTAATCTTTCTGGGTTATGCCCAAAAATTAGAAGTTCTTTAGATTCTTCAAAGCTTGGACTAACCTCTCCCTTTTCATCTACAAGTATCCCAACCCTTGGGCCCTCATCCTTTATGGGCTCGTAATGAATAAAGACCATATCAAGCTCCGGGATTTCCTGCCTTAGTTTTTCTTCCATTTCATCTATTAATTGGTGTATTCTAATAAGGTCTCTCCCAGTAACGGATAGAATAATATCGGCAAAGAGCTTTCCGCCAGACCTTCTGACAAAAAGGCCCTTTATCTCTTTAACCTCATCAAAAGATAAGAGAATATACCTTATATTTTCAAGGGTTTTCTCATCCACGGATACATCAAGAAGTATGGATACTTCCCTCCATAGTATGTTAATGGCCGTATAGCTTATAAGGAGGGCAACGGCAAGGGCAAAATATTTATCCAACTGGTAGCCCATGTAGGCACCAAAAAGGCTAAGGAGTACCAAAAAGGAGCCAAAGGCATCGGTTAGGGTATGGTAGGAATCCGCTATTAGGGTAGGAGAATTTAGCCTTTTACCCGCTCTCCTTTCAAGAAAGGACAAGGTTAAGGAACTAAGCAAGGAAAAAACTATAACCAACAAACCTATACCTAAATACTCTTCCCTTATGACTACCTCTTTAGTAAAAGCCCTTTTACCTATTTCGTAGGCTGCGATAAGTAAAAAGAAGGCTATTATTATAGAACCCAGATTTTCCAACCTATATAGGCCATAGGGGAATTTTTTCACCTTCTTGTCGGATAGTTTTATAGTAATAAAGGCAATTACAGAAGCAAAGGAATCGGAAAGGGAATGAATAGCCTCCCCCATCATAGATAAGCTGCCTGTAAGCAAACCAGCTACAAACTTTAAAAGGGACTGAAGGAGATTTATACCAACAGAAAGAAGGGCCCAATGATGCTTTTTCATCGGTTAAAAGGTATTTTACATCCTTGGTAGCTATTGCGTCTATTTAATTCATCCACTATAGCCTTTAAAACTTCTTGCTTTTTAGCATATGTACAATACTCTGGAGCAATAAGTCTATCTGGTTCCACTTCACCAGTTAGCCGGTGTATTACCATGCTTGGTGGTAATATTTCTATTATATCGGCCGCATGGCTTGCGTATTCCTCAAGGGATAAAACTCTAAACTCCCCTCTTAAATACTGTTCTGCCATTTTAGTGTTCTTTATTATATGGAGAGGATGGATTTTTATGCCATCTACAGGAAGGCTTGCTATAAGCTTTCCAGTTTCTAACATATCTTCTTTATCCTCGTAAGGCAAGCCAAGGATTATATGGGCGCATACCTTTAGATTTCTTCTCTTTGTTCTAAGGACTGCATCCACAAAATCCGATACACCATGAGCCCTGTTTATAAACCTTAGCGTGCTAAAATTGGCGCTTTGAAGGCCATACTCCACCCAAACCTCAAGCCCTTTGTTGGCATAGCCTTCAAGAAGGTCAAGCACCCACTCTGGGGCACAATCGGGCCTTGTTCCTACATCTATACCAACCACTTCATCAAACTCAAGGGCTGTATCATATATGGACTTTAGAAAATCATAATCTCCATAAGTATTTGAATAGGATTGATAGTATACAAAGAAGAGTATATTTTTGCCATATTTGTTTTTTGCCCTTTCTATTCCCTTTTCTATCTGTTGGCGTAAGGGTTCGTAGGGTTCAAGATGTGCAGGCCTTGTACCAGAAAAGCAGTAGGTACACCCACCCCTTGCCTTTGTCCCATCTATATTGGGACAGGTAAAAGGGAGGGCCACCGTTATTTTCTGTACTCTTTTGCCATACTTTTCCTTTAAATAGTCCTTTAAAGAATAGTAGGGTAATTTTTCTGTTGAAATCAAGTTCATAGTATATAAATTTAGTCTGGAAATAGAGTATTCCTACAAACGAAAATTTCGTACATGAAAAGTTCTTTTTTGATATAATATAGTTCTTAAAAGGCGCGTAGCTCAGTTGGCAGAGCGCCTCCCTTACAAGGAGGAGGTCGGCGGTTCGAGTCCGCCCGTGCCTATATTGACTTAGCTTTTA
>CALLAD010000158.1 GCA_938002625.1 uncultured Aquificaceae bacterium | reverse complement strand
AAGGGCTATGGTAGCTTGTCTTGCCCATTGACTGTCTGGAAAGCTACGCAAAACTTGATAGTAGCTCTCCTTTGCCTTTTCTATGTTTCCAAGGTTGTAATAACTATCACCGAGCCTCAATAAAGCTTTTGCCCTAAGTGGGCTGTCCGCAGGCACCTTTTCAAAAAACCTTGCCGCCCTTGAGTAATCCCCCTCTAAAAAGTAAGAAATTCCTATAAGGTATATTTCTTCTGAAGATTCTTCCTTTAAAAAGCTTCTTGCCAGCTTTGAGTCTCCCAGCATAAGGGCAGACCTTGCCTTTAAAATCCTTGCCTTTTCATCCCTCCTTGAAGCAAGGGTGTCTATAACCTCCTTATACCTTCTTAGATTGTAAAGAGCCAAAGCTTTATAATAAGGATCCTCTAATAAACTAAGGGCACCAAGCCAATCGCCCCTTCTAAATTTTTCCCATCCTGAATACTCCTTGTAAAGGTTTGGGTATACCGTTGAAATTTCCGATAAAGCCTTTTCAAGGTCACCACCAGACCAATAAAGAGCTTCTAAATACCATAGATATTCCTCTTTATCCTTTTTTCTATCCTTCAGGAGTTCCACAACCCTTTTGTAATCACCCATTTTTACCGCGGAGTAAGTAGCATACTTTACGTTACCCGATTCCAAGAAATTGCTAAGAGCAATAGCATAATTCTTAGAGTTATATGCTATTATTCCAGCCTTTTCTAAGAAAGCTTTATCTCCCGTCATTGTGTACAGTACTCTTGACAGGTACACGTCCTTTTCCGAAAGAAGGTCATAGAGGTTCTTAGCAAGGGCTTGATCTATTGTTTCCAATATGCTTGCATACCTAATGGCTTGATCCTTGTTTCCAGCCTTGTATTCCATTAAAGCCATATAGTAAAGGGCTACATGTCTATAGTTTTTTCCAGGGAGAGAATAGGGATTAAAAATATTCTTAGCCCCTTCAAAGTTTCCTTTAAAGTATTCCCCTATTCCCCTTCTAAGGGTGGTACTATCCTTATAAAGAGGGTTTATAATACCTTGTGAAAAGTCTTTAACATAACGGCAATATTCAATAAATACAACCCCCTCACAATCTGGCTCTTCTTCCTCTCCATCCCTTAAGCTCTTTACTGCTTTCCAAAGATTGTTTTTATTTTCTGGCACAGAGCCTTTTAAGGTAAAATGGAGGGCATAATAGGCTTCGCATGCGGCCTTTTGGTACATGTGGGATATACTGCAAGAATCTTTAAAAAGCTCCAAGGCTTTTTCCCTTTGGTTTTTAGAATAGGCAATTATGCCAAGCACATACTGTGCCATAGGTCTATAGCTTGAATTGGGCATTAATATTACTTTTCCAAGTTCTTCCTCTGCAAGGTCATATTTGCCCTTTAAGTAGTAATCAACCCCAAGCCTATAAGCCACTGCATCCTTGGCCTCTCCGCAACTTACTACACTTTGTTTTTCAAGGGGCTTTACGGGAATAAATTCCATAGCCTTTGGCGGTTCAAGTATTAAATAAGAAAGATTTAACTCCTTTGCTTGGGAAAATAATAGCTTATCGGGTGGTTCAAGTTTTGGTTTTTCCTCATAAACTTTATCAACGAATTCTACTTTTACGTCAAATTCTTTTTTAATCTGCTGTGCCGTGGCAAAGAAAATAAGCAAAACTATACTAAAGAGCCCTGTGAGCTTCCACATATAAATCCCCCAAATGGCATGTTATGTTAAGCTGTATTATAACATTTCTACCCTTTTCCATATGAATAAGGGAATAGCTTGCATTATCGCAACCAAAGGACCAAAACTTGGAAAGGTCTACGTTTAGCAGTGCACAGTACATTGCCCTAATGGGAACAGTATGGGAAACTACTGCCACCGTTTGTCCCCAGTGTTTTTCCTTTAAATGCTCCAAGAATTCCCTTACTCTCTCGTAAACTTGCCATAGGCTTTCACCACCTTCAAAGACAACTTCATGAGGTTTTTCTAACCACCGCTGGAACTGCTCCGGGTATTTTCTCTGCACTTCTTCCACAAGCATACCAGACCAAACGCCGTGATCTATCTCTATTACTCTTCTATCGGGAATGATTTCTATGCCCTTTGCTTCTGCTATTGCAAGGGCTGTTTGCATGGTTCTCTTTAATGGCGAAGAATAGAGGGCATGGATTTCTACCTCCTTAAAATACTCTCCAAGTCTTTTTACCTGCTTTTTCCCTCTTTCCGAAAGTTCTGGATCAAGAAGACCTTGATATCTACCTATGGGATTCCAAACACTTTCTCCGTGTCTTATTATGTAAATTTTTACCATAATCCTTCTTCCATAAGGGTTTGACTGTAGACCCTTACACCCTCGCCCATTTTCACGTTAAACCCAAGCTTCTTAAGGGCTACCTCCAAAAGACCTATAAGCATAAGCCCATCCTTTGGATCCACTCCCATATGGGATATGCGGAATATTTTTCCCTTTAGTTCATCCTGACCCCCAGCCACCCTTACACCAAGCCTCAAAAGTTCCCTTCTTATTTCTTCTGCCCTTTCCGATTTTATGGCGCTTACCGATATGGAGGGTTTCTTGGCAAACCTCTCAAGGCTTAGGTTTTCTATTGCCCTTAGGGTTGCCTCTGATAATGTCCTATGCCTTTTTTCTACCCTCTCCATGCCTTCTTCCAATAGCATTTCAAGAGACTCCTTCATTGCAAGTATAAGGCTTATGGCTGGAGTCCATGCCGTTTGCCCTTCCCTTTGCTTGCTTAATTCCTTCTTTATGCTAAA
>CALLAD010000157.1 GCA_938002625.1 uncultured Aquificaceae bacterium | reverse complement strand
GTTATGTTTCTTACCTCTATCCGAGTATCGGGATATATCTGGGAAAGGGCTTGCTCTGGCCTTTTAAACTCTTTGGCAAAGGATATACAGGCAAAAAGAAAGAAGCCTGCTAAAAATCTTAGCATTTTAACACCTCCATTTTTAAATCCCTCCCCCCCGCCGGGGAGAAGGGCACAAACAAGAAAAAGAGCCATTAGAACATAAAGCCAAGGGTAAGCCTATACTCGTTTTCATCTCTTCTTGGTCTGCTATAGTCAAGCTTTGCATAATCTGCCTTTATGGCAACCAATGGATGGGGCTTGTAAGAAATTCCCACGTTGTAAACTTTTAGCTTATGTCCAGCTGGTCTGCGTAATCCAGTGGGAACCTTGCTATGGGTATCAAAGTCTTCATATATTCCAAACACATAAAGCTCTTGGTTTTCTACGTTAAAGTATCTTAGTATATCGTGGGCTACTTGCACATAAAAGCCCTTTTGTTCCTTGGGCATGACAGTATTATTTGGATTAGCATTATTTAGGTCCCTTGACATTCTATCTGCACCGCTTGTTGTAATGTAAGCACCAACAAACCTAACATCCCATCCAGCGTACTGCCACCATACATGGGGAAAGAACATATTAACAGAACCCACTTTTGTACCCCTTCTCAATCCCAATTTGCTATCGTTACCCCCCTTTGATTGAACATCGGCGCTTACAAAAGATCCACCTATCTTAAGATTATAGGGTAGGTTTAAGTCCACTCTACCCGTAAAGCCAAACCTATCCGCTACCGCCCTTGCTCCCCTTTGGCGTATGTTCTTCAATGGTTCCTCCCTATTATAACCTCCACCGCCTCTTAACATTAAACCGTTTATAAGATAAAATCTGTAGTCAACATTTCCAATTGTTCCGTAAACGCCCAACCCCATCTCTTCCCAAGTAGATAGGGCTATACGCCTTTCAAAGAAGGGTCTTTCGGCACTTGGAAAGGTTGGGGGTTCATGAATTTCGTTTATTATACCCACTGGCATAAGCAAAAGACCACCCCTTAAACCAAATTCTGGTCTAAAGTTGTAGTCTAAGTAAGCAAGCTCTGACTTATAGTATCCACCTCCAGTACCATGTTCTCCAGAAGTAGAAGCATGCTCCAGTTCAAGCTCCGAGTTAAATTTTAGCTTTTCGTTAAAGGCATAACCAAGATAAAGGATAATTCTTTGCATATTTGCTATGCTTTTTGCACCCCCTCTTGCATTTACGTCGTTATGTCTGAAAGTAAGTTCACCATATCCACCTATGGATACACCCCTTGGGTTAAAGTGAACCTTGGATGCTGCTGGACCTAATCCAGAATAGGACTTGATTTCAACTTGTGGAAGGGCAATATCAAGCCTTAGCCTTCTTACTTCTTCCTTTAGGGCTTCTGTTTCTTGCTTTACTTCTTCCGTTTTCTTCTGCTCTTCTTTTAACTTTTGAACTTCTTGCTGGAGAAGCCTTATCTGCTCTTCAAGTTGCCTTATGCGGTCTTCTGCGGGCTGGGCAAAAGCCACGGCGGAAAAAAGGGCTGAGGCTAAAAGCACCTTTCTCATGTCTTACCTCCTTTTATAGAATTTGGGATTTAATAGCAAAAAAGTATAACAGATTGAAATCCACTGTCAATATGATTAAAATCATTTCTCCCCCAATAATTTTTTTATCTCCTTTTCCAAGGAGCAAACGCCATGAGAATGGCAAAAGATACACCTATCCTTTGCATAGCTTTTGGCAAGCTTTACCATGTTATGACCAACGCACTTGGTAAATACTATTATCCAGTCGGCACAAGCAAGGGCACTGTCTATGTTTTGCTGTGTTTCTTGGTTTATAAACTTTATGTCCACTCCGTAACGTTTAGAAAGCTCCTTTACCTTACTCTTCATCCTATCATGTCCCCCAAGAACTATCAACCTCATGATAACCTCCTTATATTGAGATTGGATATCAATATTTTAGCATGGAGTAAAGGAAATTATGATGATTTTTATCACATGATGAGTGGGCATTAAGACAATGGGCTTTTTTATACAAAACTTGTGCTATAATACTATAACACCATAAGGAATAGGAGGTAAAAAGCATGGATCTTGAGCAAAGGATAAAGGAAATAATAGCTGATCAATTGGGTGTTGAAGTGGAAAAGTTAAACCCAAGCGCAAAGTTTGTAGAAGACCTTGGGGCGGATTCCCTTGATGTTGTAGAGCTTATAATGGCTTTTGAAGAGGAATTTGGTATTGAAATACCAGATGAAGACGCAGAAAAAATAAGGACTGTTGGTGATGTCTTAGACTACCTCAAGGAGAAGGTTAAGACTTGAGAAGGGTTGTAATAACGGGCTTGGGGGTTGTTTCCCCAATAGGCACCGGTGTAGAAAAGTTTTGGTCCAATTTAATAGCTGGTGTAAGTGGAATAGATATCATAAAAAGGTTTGATCCTGTAGAGCTGGGATTACCCGTCCACATAGCTGGAGAGGTAAAGGATTTTGACCCTGAAAAGTACTTTGACAAAAAGGAAGTTCAAAAGGTTTCCGATTTTATAAAGTTTGCAATAGCTGCCGCCGAGGAAGCTATAAAGGATAGCGCCTTACTTGAAAGCAAGTTTGATCCCTATAGAGTGGGTGTAATAATTGGTACTGGTATAGGTGGCTTAAGGGATATTGAAGAGCAGCAAAAGGTGTTTATGGAAAAGGGTCCAAGAAGGGTTTCTCCCTTCTTTATTCCTTACGGCATCTCCAACATGGCAAGTGGTTTGGTTGCCATCAGGTTTGGCTTTAAAGGTCCCAATTACTGCGTAGTTTCGGCATGTGCCACTGGAAATCATGCTATTGGTGATGCGATGAGGCTTATACAAAAGGGAGATATAGATGTTGCCATAGCTGGCGGTTGCGAAAGCGCCATAACTCCCCTTGGTGTTGCTGGTTTTGCATCCATGAGAGCCCTTTCTACAAGGAACCACGAACCCCAAAAGGCTTCAAGACCCTTTGACAAGGATAGGGATGGTTTTGTGATGGGAGAGGGTGCTGGTATTTTGGTTTTGGAAGAGTATGAACATGCAAAGGCAAGGGGAGCCAAAATATACGCCGAGCTTGTGGGGTACGGTGCTACCGATGATGCTTTCCATATAACGGCGCCTTGTGCCGACGGCGAAGGAGCATACATGTGCATGAAATTGGCCTTAGAAGACGGAGGAGTAAAGCCAGAAGAGATAGATTATATAAATGCTCATGGTACTTCCACTCCCCTTAACGATAAATCGGAAACTTTGGCAATTAAAAGGCTCTTTGGAGAGCATGCCTATAAGCTAAAAATAAGCTCCAATAAATCTATGATAGGGCATCTTTTGGGTGCTGCTGGTGCTGTAGAGGCGGTAGCAACGGTAAAAACCGTACAAACTGGAATTATACCACCCACCATAAACTTAGAAAATCCAGACCCAGAATGCGACCTTGATTACGTACCCAATAAAGCCATAGAATATCCTGTAGTTTATGCCCTTTCCAACTCCTTTGGTTTTGGTGGAACCAATGCTTGCCTCCTCTTCAAAAAGCTTTGAAGATCTTGAAAGGGCTTTAGGATATCAATTTAGGGATAAAAGCTTGCTTTTGCAGGCAATAACCCATAAATCCTATGCCAGTGAACACGCCCTGAAAAATTATGAAACCTTGGAATTTCTCGGAGATTCTCTAATTAACTTTTTTGTGGTAGACCTCCTTATATCCCAATTTCCCGAGGCTCCGGAAGGAGAGCTTGCTATGATGAAATCTTATTTTGTAAGCGAGGATTATTTATACGAATTGGCGGAAGAGCTTTCCTTGGACCTTTATCTTTTGGTGGGGGGAAAGAAAAAAAATAATAATAACATTAGCCCTTCTTTGCTTTCGGATACCTTTGAAGCCCTTTGGGCTGCCATATACCTTGATTGTGGAAAATCTGCCGATCAAACTAAAGCCATATTTCATAAGCTTTATAAGGATAGGATAATTGAGGCCGCAAAAAAGGGTGAATACAAAAGGGATTACAAGACATTGCTACAAGAGGAAACACAAAAAAGATGGAAGGAAAGGCCAGTATACAGAGTAATAAACGTAGAGGGACCCCATCATAACAGGGTTTTTGAAATAGAGTGTAGCATAAGAGAATACAGAGCAACTGCAAAGGGAAAGAGTAAAAAAATGGCGGAACACCTTGCGGCAAAAAAGGTGCTTGAACTTATCAAGTCTTCTGAAGGTTAGACTCAAAAAGTTTTGTGTTAAATTCCAAAGCTTGCCTTATTATTTCCTTATAGGCTCTGAAGGGTGTTAATATAGCGTAGAACTTATGGCTATAATTTTCAAATTCCAAAATTTCCTTGATAATGTTCAATAGGTTTTCCATTTTGGAGTTTATGGAATTGGGTATACCCAGCCTTTCCACCTCACGCAATAGCTCCTCTGGAAGATTTGCAAGCAAAGTTATTTCAAAATTAAAAACCTCGTAAAGATCATATAGATATTCTATGGTTTCTTTCAAGCTTGTGAAGAGCACATTTTCCACTTTTTGTAAAAGGTTTGTGTAGTTTTCTATCTCTTCCGTAGAAAAGCATGCTTCTGCTATTAGATTTAGCTCTTCCATGTCCCCTTTTATTTCCCTTAAAAGCATCTCTAACATTTGAAGGTTATACCTTATAAGCCTATCCTGTACTAAAAGGGCGGTTAAGACCGAGCCTTTCTCCATCTATATCCTCCACATGAATTATTCCCATACTACGCAACTCTTCCCTAAGCTCTTCTATTAAAATATATCCCTGAGATTCCAAAATTGTCTTTACTTTTTCCTTTATCCTTTCCCCATGTTTGTCAAGGTCTAAGAGAAGTATAACCTCCGAATAGCCTTCCAAAAGGTCTGGAAGATCAGATAGCCTTTTACCTTCAAGGGTAAATATATTCCTTACTCCAAACTTACTAAGGGCACGCTTATCCCTTTTCCCCTCTACGAGCACAGCCTTGTCTTTTGATGCTTCCCTTAGTTTTTTTATCCATTCTTCAAGCATAGATTTTTAATTTAAAATACCCGATACTCCCAAAATTTTTGTGATATACTTATATAAAACGTCCAGAAAATCATGGAAATAATAACCGTCCCCATAGAAGAAGAGGTCAAGCAGTCCTACATAGACTATGCTATGTCCGTTATAGTGGGCAGGGCTATTCCCGATGTAAGGGATGGCCTAAAGCCCGTGCAAAGAAGAATCCTATACGCTATGCATGAGATGGGATTGTACCCCGAAAAGGCCTTTGTAAAAAGTGCAAGAATAGTTGGAGCAGTGCTCGGATACTATCACCCACACGGAGATCAAGCGGTATACGAGGCTCTTGTTCGTATGGCTCAGGACTTTAATATGAATTATCCCTTAGTGATAGGTCAGGGTAATTTTGGTTCTGTGGATGGTGATCCACCGGCAGCTATGAGATATACGGAAGCAAAGCTTTCTAAGTATGCGGTAAAACTCTTAGAAGATCTTGATAAAGGTACAGTAGACTTTGTCCCAAATTTTGACGGATCTACCTTAGAGCCTTCTGTACTTCCTGCAAAATTTCCAAATCTTTTATGCAATGGAGTAAGTGGTATAGCGGTAGGTCTTGCAACTTCAATTCCACCCCATAATCTAAAGGAAGTATGTCAAGCACTTATAGAGCTGGCAAAAAATCCAGAACTTTCCACAAGGGAGATAATGAAATACATAAAGGGACCAGACTTCCCAACGGGCGGTATAGTAGAAAATTATGAAGAGCTTGCAGAGTTTTATGAAAAGGGTAGGGGTCAGGTAAAAATAAGAGCAAAAGCTCACATAGAAAAGCTTTCTGGTGGAAGAGAGCAAATAGTTATAAGGGAACTTCCCTATCAAGTTAACAAAGCAGAGCTTATAAAACGTATAGCAGAGTTGGCAAGGGAGGGCAGATTAAAGGAAATATCCGATATAAGGGATGAATCCGATAAAGAGGGTATAAGGATAATCATAGAGTTGAAAAGGGATGCCGAAGGGAATAAGGTATTGGAAAAGCTATATAAGTATACAGCCCTTAGGAAAAACTTCCCCCTTAACTTTGTAGTGCTTATAAGGGGAGAGCCAAAGCTTGTTGGTATAAAGACTTTACTACAAGAATTTATGGCTCACAGGCTTGAGGTTATCCTTAGAAGGTCAAGATATTTCCTTTCAAAGGCAAAGGAGAGAATCCATATAGTTGAGGGTCTTTTAAAAGCTCTCAATAATCTTGATGAAATAATACAAGCTATAAAGACTTCTCAGGATATCCAGACGGCAAGGGAAAGATTGATTAAGAATTTTAACCTTTCCCAAGCTCAAGCAAATGCCGTTTTGGATATGAAGCTTCAAAGGTTAACATCTTTGGAAAGAAGTAAGTTAGAAGAGGAAGAAAAAGAACTAAAAGAAAAGATAGAGTATTACACAAAACTTGTGGAAAAGGAAGAGGAAAGGGTAAAGGTTTTTATAGAAGAAATGCAAGAGCTAACCAAGGCTTTTAGCTCTCCAAGAAAAACTCTAATAGAAACCCTCCAACTGGAAGAAGAAGGCAGTCTTACGGTGGTCATATACGCCAATGGGAAAATTGTGCCCACAGAAAATATGGAAGAAGGAGAGGAAGTAGTAGACCTTTTGGAAGTTCCCTTTACCACTGGTCTTTTCATGGTATCCAATAAAGGAAGAGTATATTGGATAGCAGGGTCCCAGGCTTTAAAGGGAAGTATGCTATCTTTGAAGGAAGAGGATGAAAAAATAGTCGGAGCTTTTGTAAGGTCTCATGTGGATGGCAGAATACTCTTGGCAACCCAAAAGGGATATGTTAAAAAAATTCCCCTTGTAGACTTTGAATACAAAAGCCAAGGAATGCAAATTATAAAATTTGCCCAAGAGGATGATACAGTAGTTAAACTTATACAAGCACCAGAGGATGGAGATGTTGTACTATTTACATACAAGGGTAAACTGCTTAGATTTCCAGTAAAAGATATTCCACCAGCTACCATAAACTCAAAGGGAGTTCAAGGTGTAAAGGTAGAAAAGGATCAAGTAATAGGCATAAGAGCCCTTGGAGAGGCCAAAAATCTATTGATAATAACCGAGGAGGGAGGAGTCAAAAAGGTTTCCCTTGAAGAAATTCCAAGAAAAGGAAGAATGACAAAAGCTATAGATGTGTTAGGCTCATCAAGGGAAAGATTGATAGATGTTATACCATTGAAGGAGTACGTGGATTTAATGATAGTGACAAAGGAAGGAAAAGTTTTCTATGATAGAATTGAGGAAAAGGAATTGCCCTTAAGTAAGATAAGCCTCAGAGCAAAGAAAAGGTGGGATTTAGGAGAGGATACAATAGCAAGGGTTGTGATAAAATAGTTATCCCATGATTATAAGAGGAAAAGTATGGAAGTTTGGAGATAACGTAGATACAGACCAAATAATACCAGCCAGATATTTAAATACCTCCGACCCTTATGAACTTGCCCAGCACGTTATGGAAGATTCGGAACATCCAAACTTTGCAAAGGATCATAAGGAAGGTGACATAATAGTGGCGGGTAGAAATTTTGGCTCTGGATCTTCAAGGGAGCATGCTCCCATAGCCATAAAATATGCTGGCGTTCCCGTGGTAATAGCTAAATCTTTCGCAAGAATATTCTTTAGAAATGCCATAAACATAGGACTTCCTATAGTAGAAGCTCCGCAGGCGGTGGATGAAATAGATCAAGGAGATGAAGTAGAAGTAGACTTGGAAAGGGGTATTATAAAAAACCTCACTAAAGGGAAAGAGTATAGTGCTACTAAGTTTCCAGATACTCTGATGGCTATTCTAAAGGCTGGCGGACTTATGGAGTATGCAAAGGAAAGATTAAAAGGCAATGGATGACCAAAAGCTTAAGGATCTCATAAAGGAAAGAGCCTTAAAAGTAGCCCAAGAGCCCATCTTTAAGCTATCTTCTGGTAAACTAAGTAGGTACTATATAGACCTTAAACAAATAACCTTTGATCCCCAAAGTCTGTTTATATTGGGCAAGGTGATGTATGAAAGGATAAAAGCTTTTAAGCCAGAGGGTGTAGGTGGTCTTACTCTTGGAGCAGATCCTATAGCTTATGCCATTAGCCTTTTTTCTTATACACAGGGCGATAACATAAAGCCCTTTGTGGTAAGAAAGGAGCCAAAGGCTCATGGCATGGGTAGGCAAATAGAGGGTCTTTTAGAGGCTGGGAGTAGAGTTGTTGTTCTTGAAGATGTTATAACCACTGGGACATCGGCCCTTAAGGCTGTGGAGGCATGCAGAAGGGAAGGCTACGAGATAATAGGCGTCTATGCAGTGGTGGATAGGGAAGAGGGTGGTAGGGAAAATTTAGAAAAGGAAGGCGTAAAGGTTTATTCTCTTTTTA
>CALLAD010000156.1 GCA_938002625.1 uncultured Aquificaceae bacterium | reverse complement strand
TTCTTTAGCCTTCTTCTTCTTTCTTTATCTCTATATTCCTTTTTTCTTGTATTAGAAGGACCTATTCATCAGTGGGTTGGTGGATGGGTTGCTCCTTTGGGTATTGGGCTTCGCCTTGATGGATTAAGTGGTTTCTTTATTTTAATGACGGGTATTGTTAACTTTTTTATAGCTTTATATTCCATCAGTTTTTTCAAAGTTGAATATAAAGGGAAAGAGAAGTTTTTTTGGTTTTTCTTCTTCTTTCTATGGACTGGGTTAAATGCCTTCTTTTTGTCGGAGGACCTTTTTAACCTTTATGTAGCCCTTGAGGTTCTTTCTTTAACGGCAGTTGTTCTTGTTGCTATTCCAGGATACAGAAAGGCTTTGGTTGCCGCCCTCAATTACCTTTTGCTATCCATGCTTGCTTCCATGCTTTATCTTTTAAGCGTAGCCATGCTATATGCAAGTTATGGAACCCTAAGCATGAGTCTATTATCTCAAAGGTTAACAACGGATCAAAGCTTTATCTATGCCCTTTTCCCTTTAGTTATTTCACTTGCCATAAAATCCGCCCTCTTCCCTTTCCATTTTTGGCTTCCTCCTGCCCACTCAAGCACTATAGCCCCGGCAAGCGCCATGCTTTCTGCCCTGGTAGTCAAACCACCAGCCTATCTTATATTGCGATTATGGATTGAAGTTTTTCCTTCAGACAGAAGTCTTGAATATTTAAGCCTTGTTCTTAGTTTACTGGGAGCTTTTGCCATTGTATTTGGCTCATATTATGCAATAAAACAAAAGACAATTAAAATGCTTTTAGCCTATTCTACTATCGCTCAAATGGGATATTTATTTCTAATGGTGCAAGCATATTACCATGCCAAGGAAGAATTGCAAACGGTTGTCCTTCAGGGTTTTGCCCTACAAGTCTTTGGCCATGCAGTTGCTAAGGCTGGTATGTTCCTATCTTCAGGAAATGCCATTTATGTGGCAAAAAAGGATGAGCTTTCTTATATGCCAGGCTTTGCCCATAGCCATCCTTTTACCTTCTTTGCTTTGTTTTTCTGTGGTGCCACTTTAATAGGACTTCCTTTAAGCGCGGGATTTGTTGCCAAGTTTTTACTTTTAGAAGCTTCTTTAAAGTTAGGTTTTATATTACAGGGAACCTTTCTATTAATAGGAAGCCTTCTTGCTGCCCTTTATGTATACCCCTTATGGAAGGAGAGTTTTTCTTCACAGCCAAAAAAACTTTATGATAAGCCAATACCATACCTTATGGAGCTCTCAGCCTTTGCACTTGGTTTAATAGCTTTTTCTTCGGGTTTGGTGGCTGGCTTTCTACTAAAAGGAATCTCTGGGGGTTAGGAATGAACCAATTGGCAGTTTTTAGTCTACTTTTAAGTTCTTTCATAGCGAGCCTTGTTATATCCTTTCTGAAAGAGGAATGGGTTCTATTAAGGAGTATTGTAAACATTTTTGCGGCTGTTTATAAACTTATTGTAATAGCATACCTTTTCTGGGCTATTTATAGGGGAGGTTTCTTTGAAATAAGCTATCCAATGGTACCCTTTGCAGAGCTCCATTTAAAAATTGATCCCCTTGGACTTTTATTTGTAACCCTTTCTTCCTTCTTATGGCTACTTACTACCTTGTACGCTATAGGTTATCTTGAAGGCTCACCAAACAGAAGAAGGTTTTTTACCTTTTTTAACTTGGCGGTTACTTCCACTATGGGTATAGCCCTTGCAGGCAATATGTTTACCTTTTTTCTCTTCTATGAGCTTCTTACCCTTAGTACTTATCCTCTTGTTGTTCACAGAGGCACGCAAAAGGCTTTAAGGGCTGGTGGTATCTATCTTTTGTATACAATTCTTGGTGGTACAATTTTTCTACTTTCCCTTGTTTTATTGTACATGCTTGTTGGTGAAAGCACTTTTTACACTGGCGGGAATCCTAATTTTAAAGCGTGGGCAAAGGAAAACACAATATGGGCAACTTTTCTCTTTTACGGCTTTTTCTTTGGAATGGCCGTAAAGTCGGCCATATTCCCCCTTCATGCTTGGTTAACAAGCGCAATGGTTGCGCCTGCACCAGTTAGTGCTCTTTTGCATGCAGTGGCAGTTGTAAAAGCTGGAGCCTTTGGTATTGTAAGACTTGTATATGAATTGTACGGAGTGGATTTGATCCAAGCTATGAATCTATGGCAACCCTTAGCCTATCTTGCAGGCTTTACCATTCTCTTTGGGTCCCTTATGGCAGTATTTCAAGAAGAATTGAAAAAAAGATTGGCATACTCTACCATAAGCCATATATCCTACATAATCTTAGGAATATTAATACCTGGTCAACTATCCACAATGGGGGCCCTTTTGCATTTAGTAAACCATGGCATAATGAAAATAACCCTTTTTATGTGCTTGGGGAATTATGCGGAATACTACAACATACACAAGTTTAAAGAATTGGGTGGTATTGGTAGAAAAATGCCACTTACTACCCTTGCCTTTGCAATAGCCTCTCTTGGTTTAATAGGTGTACCGTTGACCGCTGGGTATCTTACAAAAAAGTATTTAGAAAAGGGAGCAGAAGCAGCGGGAGTTATGTGGGCAGTTTATGTTCTTTACCTAAGCTCAATCTTAGGCGTTTTCTA
>CALLAD010000155.1 GCA_938002625.1 uncultured Aquificaceae bacterium | reverse complement strand
CTATTTTAGCAGGTCTTGTGAGTGCTTGCAAATCTGCTGGTATAAAGGTTTTGGTAGAGGGGATAGAGAAAAAGGAAGAATTGGATTGTATAGTGCGCTTGGATGTGGATTTGCTCCAAGGCTTTTTGTTTGCTAAACCAGAGCCTTATCCAGATATAAGGAAAATAGAGGATTTAGTAAGTAAAATTCTTTAACAATAAATAAACACTTTGCTTATAATTTATAAGCTTAATACCAACCAGGAGGTTAAAAATGAAAACCTTAGCTTATGGCTTTCCAAAGCTTGGAGAAAAAAGGGAATTTAAAAATACTTTAGAAAACCTGTGGAAGGAGAAGTTATCTCAGCAAGATTTTATAGAGGGCATGAACTCAATAAGAACTTGGATAGCCAACATTTATAGCCAGTTTGTTGATGTTTACGTTTCTGGCGATGTTTCCTATTATGACTTTATGCTTGATATGGCAATAACCCTTGGAGTAATACCGAAAAGGTTTGGTGAATACAAAGGCCTTGATACTTACTTCCAAATGGCAAGGGGTGGTCAAGCCTTGGAAATGACTAAATACTTTAATACCAACTACCATTACTTGGTACCCGAGATAGAAGGCAAAGACTTTAGATTACTTGAGAATATACCCCTTGAGGAGTACAAATTTTTAAAAGAAAAGGGCTATAATCCTATTCCCAAGATAATAGCGCCATACACTTTTCTTAAGCTTTCTAAGGTACTAAAAAGGTCTTCTCATTCAGAACTGCCCCTTTATGAGCTTTCAAAGATTGAAAGCAAAGAAGATATGGAAAATTACCTTTTTGCCCTATTACCAGTTTATGAAGAACTAATTAAAAGCTTGTCTTCTTCTGGAGCTTCTGCTGTACTTGTGGAGGATCCAGCCCTATGTCTTGATGTGGAAAGCTGGGAATGGGAGCTTATTCAAGAAGCCTACAAAAGGCTTAGCAAGTATGCAGACCTTTATGTAATTACCTACTACGATAGCGTATCCGATTATAAAAGATTCATAGAATTGCCAGTAAAAGCTTTGGGAATTGACCTTGTTTCCAACAGGGAAAATCTTGAAAATATAAGGAAATATGGTTTTCCAGAAGACAAGGTTTTAATAGCTGGGATTATAAATGGAAGAAACGTATGGAGGGCAAACTTAAGGGAAAAGTTAAAACTCTTAGAAGAACTTTCTAAATTTACGCAAGAGATAATTATTTCCAATTCCTGCCCCCTTTTCCATGTGCCCGTGAGCCTTGAGCCAGAAGATAGTTTACCAGAGGGTTTAAAGGAAAGGTTATCCTTTGCAAAGGAAAAGCTAAGAGAGTTAAAAACACTAAAAGCTGCCTTTGAAGGAGACGCACAAGCTTTAAAGGATGTAGAAGAATCTCAAAGGCTTTTGACACAGAATATAGGAGTTAGGGAAGAAGTAAGGAAAAGAATAGCAAGCCTTAAAGAAGAGGATTTTCAAAGGGAAATGCCATATCAAGAAAGGGTAAAGATACAGCAAGAAATACTAAACCTTCCCCTTCTGCCCACAACTACCATAGGATCTTTCCCCCAAACGGAGGAAGTAAGAAAGGTTAGATCCGCATACACCTCTGGAAAGATATCCCAAGAAGAATACAAGGCCTTCATAAGGGAACAGATAGAAAAGGTTATAAGAATTCAAGAAGAAATAGGTCTTGATGTTTTGGTGCATGGAGAATTTGAAAGAACGGATATGGTAGAGTTTTTTGCCCAGAAGCTGGAAGGTGTTGCCACCACAAAACATGGTTGGGTTTTATCCTATGGTTCAAGGGTTTACAGACCACCTATCATATATGGAGATGTTTACAGACCAAAGGCTATGACCATAGAAGAAATAACCTATGCCCAATCCCTTACCAGCAAGCCTGTAAAGGGAATGCTTACAGGTCCAGTCACTATCCTAAACTGGAGCTACTATAGGGAGGACATACCAAAGCATGAAATAGCCTATCAAATAGCCCTCGCCCTTTTAGAGGAAGTTAGGGATCTTGAAGCAGCTGGTATAAAAATAATACAGATAGATGAGCCCGCCTTTAGGGAAGGAGCTCCCCTAAAGAAAAGGGATTGGCCATCCTATTTTGAATGGGCAATAAAAGCTTTTAGGCTATCTTCAAGGGCAAAACCAGAAACACAAATACATAGTCATATGTGCTATAGCGAGTTTAATGAAGTAATAGAGTACATATACCAGATGGATTTTGATGTCATATCCATAGAGGCTTCTCGTAGCAAGGGAGAAATAATAGCGGCCTTTGAAGCCTTTAAGGAATGGGATAGGCAAATTGGTATAGGTGTTTACGATATACATTCTCCAGTGGTGCCTACAAAGGAGCAAATAAGGGCCGTTATAGAAAGGTCTATGAAAGCATTGCCCGTAGAACTTCTTTGGGTAAATCCCGACTGCGGTTTAAAAACAAGAAGATGGGAAGAAGTTATACCATCCCTTAAAAACATGGTAGAAGTAACCAAAGAACTAAGGGAGAGTTTGGTAAAAGCATGAATAGGGACGATCTTATTATAAATACCATAAGGTTTTTAAGTGTAGACCAAGTAGAGAGGGCAAAATCTGGTCACCCTGGAATGCCCTTAGGAGCAAGCCATATAGCCTATCTTATTTTTGACCGCTTTTTACGATTTAACCCTAAGAATCCAAAGTGGATAAACAGGGATAGGTTTGTTTTATCTGCTGGACATGCCAGTGCCATGTTGCACTCCCTTCTTTTTGTTATGGGATATGATATAAGCCTTGAAGACTTAAAGGCTTTTCGCCAGTTAGGTAGCAAAACTCCCGGACATCCAGAGAATTTTCTAACCCCCGGCGTAGAGGCTACCACTGGACCCCTTGGTCAAGGTATAGGCAATGCCGTTGGAATGGCCTTGGCAGAAAAATATCTGTCTTCTTACTTTAACAGGGATGGATTTCCTATAATTGACCATTACACCTTTGCCCTTGTGAGCGATGGAGACCTTATGGAAGGTGTATCATGCGAAGTTGCCCAGCTTGCAGGGCATTTTAAATTAAGCAAGCTCATAGTCCTATGGGATAACAATAGGGTTTCCATAGATGGTCCTACATCCTTAACTTGGTCAGAGAATGTTTTGGAAAGATTTTCCGCCTCTGGCTGGTATGTGCAACACGTGGAAGAGGGATACAACCTTGAAGAGATAGAAAAAGCCATAAAAAGGGCTATGGATCAGGGAGAAAAACCTTCCTTTATATCCATAAGAACTCATTTGGGTTATGGATCTCCAAAGCAAGATGATGCAAGCGTACATGGAGCACCCCTTGGAAGGGAAAATGTTCTTTTGACAAAAAAAAGGTTTAATTGGCCAGAGGAAGATTTTTACGTACCAAAAGAGGTATGGGAATACAGGGAAGAAAGGATAAAGAGGGGAGAGGATTTAGAAAGGAAATGGAAAGAACTCTTTGATGCTTACAGAGGAGAATATCCAGAACTGGCAGAACTTCTTGAAAGGAGTTTTAACAAAGAATGGGGAGGGGAATATAAAAAATACCTCCCTACCTTTACAGAGCCTATGGCTACAAGGCAGGCAAGCGGTAAGGTCTTAAATTCTATAGCGAAACATATGCCCTTTTTACTCGGAGGCTCTGCGGATCTTTCAGAATCTAACAATACCTATCTCCATGGCATGGGAGAATTTTTGGCGGAAAATCCCACAGGAAGAAACCTTCACTTTGGAGTTAGAGAGCATGCAATGGGCACCATACTTAATGGAATGGCATACCATGGAGGAATATTGCCATATGGTGGCACCTTCTTGATATTTTCCGACTATATGAGGCCTTCTATCCGAATAGCCAGTATGGCAGGCTTGCAAGTTATCTATGTTTTTACCCATGATTCTATAGGTCTTGGAGAAGATGGCCCAACTCATCAGCCTATAGAGCAACTATGCTCCCTTAGGCTTATACCCAACCTTTGGGTTATAAGGCCAGCCGATGCCAATGAAGTAGCCATAGCTTGGCAGATGGCTATAGAAAGGAAAGATGGTCCAACAGCCCTTATACTCTCAAGACAAAAACTACCCCTAATAGATAGATCAAAATACCCATCTCCAGAAGGAGCAATAAAGGGTGCATATACCCTTATTGATTGTGAAGGGCTTCCAGATCTTATAATTCTCGCCAGCGGTTCGGAGGTGCATCCAGCCATAAAAGTAGCCGAAAAGCTTAAGGAAGAAGGCATAAGGGTGAGGCTTATTAACATGCTAAGTTTTGAAGTTTTTGAAAATCAGGATGAGGAATACAAAAGAAATCTTATACCCAAGGAAGTAAAAAGAAGGGTGGCAATAGAGGCTGGAAGGGGAATGTGTTGGTATAAGTATGTGGGTGAGGATGGGCTTGTTATAAGTATTGAAACTTTTGGGAAATCTGCTCCAGGTGACGTGCTTATGGACTATTTTGGATTTACTCCAGAAAAGATCCTTGGGAGAATAAGGGAGTATTTCAAGCTTTAGTTTGATATAATCCTTTCTTTATGAAGGATATAGGACAGTATAACCATAAAGAAGTAGAGAAAAAGCATTCGGAAAAGTGGATAAAATCTGGTATATACTCCCTCAGGGAAGTAAGCAAAGATAATAAGTTTTCCGTGGTTATTCCACCTCCAAACGTGACGGGATCCTTACATATGGGGCATGCCCTAAACGTCACCCTTCAGGATATTATCTGTAGATGGCAAAGAATGTTGGGAAAAGAAGTAGTATGGGTACCAGGTTTTGACCATGCAGGGATAGCTACCCAGTATGTGGTGGATAAAAAACTCCAAGAGGAAGGCATAAACAGATTAGACATAGGAAGGGAAGAATTTCTTAAGAAGGTTTGGGAGTGGGTGCCCGTATCAAGGAATGCTATTAGGGAACAGCTTGAAAAGATAGGCGTAAGCGTAGATTGGGAAAGGGAAAGGTTTACGCTGGATGAGGGCTTTTCAAGAGCCGTAAGGCATGCCTTTAGAAGGCTTTATGAGGATGGCCTAATATACAAGGGGGAGTATATGGTAAGCTGGTGCCCAAAGGACCTTACTGCCCTTTCCGACCTTGAAGTAGAGTATGAGGAGGAAGATGGAAAGCTTTATTATATACGCTATCCCTTAGAGGATGGATCTGGGTACATAACCGTGGCAACAACAAGGCCAGAAACTATGCTTGGAGACACGGCGGTAGCCGTTCATCCAGAGGATGAAAGGTACAAAAATCTTATAGGCAAAAGAGTAAAGCTTCCTTTGGTGGATTGGAAAAGAAAAGCTATGGATGGCTCGGAAGTGGACGGCTATATACCCATAATAGGGGATTTCCGAGTAAAGCGAGAATTTGGAACTGGTGCGGTAAAAATAACACCAGCCCACGATCCTTTAGACTTTGAAATAGGAAAAAGTCATAGTCTTCCCTTTATAAAGGTTATGGATGATTTTGCCCGTATAAACGAGAACGGTGGCGAATTTATGGGGCTTGATAGATACGAAGCAAGGAAAAGGATAGTACAAAAACTTGAGGAGCTTGGTCTTTTGGAAAAGGTAGAAAATCACAGGCATGCCGTAGGGAAATGTTATCGTTGTAAAACCACCTTAGAACCCACCATATCCACCCAATGGTTTCTAAAGGTCTCCCATCCAAAGATAAAGGATACAGCAATAAAGGCGGTAAAGGAAGGATTTATAAGGTTTATCCCAGAAAATTGGTCAAAGATCTACCTCCAATGGATGGAAAACATAAAGGATTGGTGTATATCCCGTCAAATATGGTGGGGTCACAGAATTCCCGTGTGGTACTGTCAAGATTGTGGTCATGAAAACGTGTTTACCGATGAGGATTTTGATAGAGTATATGACAAGCTAATATTCAATCTTATAGCCGATGGTAAAATTAGGGAAGAATTTACACCAGAGGAAGTGGCAGATATTTTAAACTCCCCTTCCTTCGTACATCCCAAAAGGTCTGTATTGGAATTCTACAAAAACTTTGTCTTTTATAAGTACCATTCTATGCAGGTAGATGCCCATTCTCTAAGGTTGTTCTTTACTCAGGATTTGAACCCGACGGCAATACTCAGTCAAAAGGAAGGAAGGTATAAATACGATCCCGTTAAGAAAACCTACAAGTTCATACTAAGGTGTAAAAATTGTGGATCGGAAAGGTTAACACAGGAAAAGGATGTTTTGGATACTTGGTTTTCTTCTGCTCTTTGGCCCTTTGGAGTTTTTGGGTGGCCAGAGGATGCACCACAGCTAAAGGATCTTTATCCTACAGACCTTTTGGTAACAGGCTTTGACATTATCTTCTTCTGGGTTGCCCGTATG
>CALLAD010000154.1 GCA_938002625.1 uncultured Aquificaceae bacterium | reverse complement strand
TGAACGCCCTTGGATAAAAGCCTTTCGCTCACATAATAGGATGGTCTTTCTGGATTTGGCGATATGCCTATTACGGCTACCGTTTTTGAATTTTTTAAAACTTCAAAGGCTTCGTCCTTGTGAGGATGATGAAATTCCCTTTCCATGGGGTTATTATAACATATTTTTTGCTATAATTAAGCTTTAATGACTGCTCCAATAGAGTCTTTTGTACTGGATACGAGCCTTTTTACCAACCCAGATATATACTCCCAATTTGAAAGGGACCAACTGGGAGCCATAGAAAATTTTATATCCTTGGCTACGCATACAAGGCTAAGCTTTTATATGCCCACTTCCGTCTATGAAGAATTTAACAAAATGGTGGAGCTTGGAAGTCTAAAGCCTAAATTTGAGATAGCAGTTAGAATAAGGTCTCCCAGAAGGTATAACCTTATGGTGCCTGCAGAATTTCTCTATGAGTTTATAGAGGAAATAAGATATAGGATAAACAAGGGCTTAAGGATAGCGGAGGAGCATACAAAGGAGGCTGGAAAGCTTAAAGAGGAGGATGTAGGAAGGCTAATAAACAAGCTTAGGGAAAAATACCGTGAAGCTTTAAGGGCTGGAATAATAGATAGTAAAGAAGACCTTGATGTTCTGCTACTTTCCTATGAGCTGGATGGTGTTTTAGTTTCTGGAGATGAGGGGCTTAGGAGCTGGGCTGATAAAGTGGGTATAAAGCTTATAGACCCAAAGGGTTTAAGAAGCATCATGGAAAGCTATGCTATAAGATAAAATTCTATTTGCCTTCTTACTTCTTCTATTATTTCTTCGTAGCTTTTACCCTCGGGATATACAGGCTTGCCAAAAATTACCTTTATCTTTTTTGGTTTTGGTACTTTGTCGTATATGGACATAGCTTCATAAGTTCCCTTTATGGCTACTGGAACAACGGGCAAGGATAATTCTTTACTAATTATTGCAAAACCCTTCCTAAAGGGTAAAAGCCTTCCATCTCTACTCCTTGCCCCCTCTGGGAATATGACCACCACCTTTTTTAGTCTTAAAGCCCATGCAGTCTTTTGAAGGGATTCTTTGAGCTTCCTATCAAGGTTTACGGTTATCACGTGGGCGAGCTTACCAAACAAGGAAGTTATGGGATTGCGAAAATACTCCTCAGCACCCAAGAAATAGGTTTTTTTTGCTATTTTGGAAGGTAAAGCACTAACGAGCACAAAGCCATCTAAATAGCTTGCATGATTTGGAGCCAATATAAAGGCTTCTTCTGGCAAGTTTTCAATACCTTCCACCTCTAATCGGTTGTACAGGCTAAAGAATAGCTTAAGGATTCCCCTTCCTATGGAGAAGATCAAAGCATAATCCTTTAAGGGATATGCCTTCGCTTCCAGAAGGATCTCTTTCCAGTTTTTCTCGGAAACTTCTACCCTTTCCTTTTTTTCTATAACTAAATTAACTATGTCTTTTACCGTTGGATTTTTTACAAGCTCTTCTTCTCCCAAGGATAACCCAAAGGAAGACTCCAAAAAGCTTAAAAACTCTACCTTGGCAAGGGAGTCAAGGCCTAAATCAAGTTCTATGTGATGGTAACCTTTTACCTTTCTCTGGGAAAGTTTTTCAAGATAAGAGAGGATAATTTGAGCCTCTATGGTCTTTAGAAGGCTTTCATCCTCTTCCTCAGCTTTTGGTTCTCCTTCCGATAGGTATATTTGCGGAAGCATAAACCTTCTTAATTTTCCAAGCCTTGTTTTTGGAAGTTCTTCCCTTATAACTTTAAAACCCGTTATCCTTTTCCACTGGGGAAGCTTTTGATTTACCTTATCTATAACTTGCCATCTTATAAACTCCTCTATATTTAAAATGCCCTGCTCCTCCAATTTTTTAAAGTCTGGAAGTACAAGGGCTTTTATGCTGCCCTCTACTTCTAAAACCGCCGCTTCTTTTATGTTGGGATTTTCCCTAAGGATTAAGGCTTCCAATTCTTCTGGGTTTACCTTTTTGCCCCCAGCAAGTACTATTATCTCCTTTTTTCTTCCCGTTATGTAAAGGTACCCTTCCTCATCCAAGTATCCAAGATCTCCCGTTAAAAGCCAGCCATCTTTAAAGGCTTCCTCTGCTTCCTTTGGTTTTTTGTAATATCCTTGCATTACATTAACACCCCTAACAAGCACCTCGCCCTCTTCTGAGATTTTTACGTATACCTCTTCTATTGGTAGCCCAACAGAACCAAGCTTTGGCTTGTTTGGAGGGTTAAAGGATACTATGGGAGATGTTTCCGTAAGGCCATAACCTTCTAATATGGTAAAGCCAAGCCTGTTAAAATCAAGGGCAACTTCAAGGGGTAACTTGGCTCCGCCGCTTACTAAATACCTAATTTTTCCACCAAAAGCATCATGCACCCTCTTAAATAGAATACACCTTATGGATGGGCTAAAGTAGGGAGCCAAGGCAAAAAGAAGCTTGGCAAGAAAATTAGCCCTTATATTTTCCATTATCCTCTGATGAAGTATTTGATATAACCTCGGCACTCCAACCAGTATAGTTATCCTATGCTCCTTTAGAGTTTTTATTAGCTCCTCCGAGCTTAACCTTTCCAAGAAAACTATGGTGGCTCCAAGGTATAAAGGTACAAGCATGGTAACCATAAGGGGATAAGAATGATGAAAAGGTAAGAGGGCTATAGTTGTATCCTCTTTACTGGCTACTCCAACCTTTTCTATGGCCTTTATGTTGGAAACAAGATTTTTAAAGCTTAACATTACTCCCTTGGGTTTTCCAGTGGTTCCAGAAGTATAGAGAATTACCGCCGTTTCTTTTAAATCCCTACTTAAGGATTTTCCAAAGGGCTTGGGCATTAGGATCTTATCAAAGTTATAAACATAGGAATTGATCTTTGAATTGCTAAGGGCTTTTTTCGTTACCTCTTCCGTCTGATCTGAACAAAAAACTATGGCTGGCTCCGTCTCTTCAAAAATGTACAAAGCCTCCTCCCAAGAAGACATAAAATCTATGGGAACAACTATACCTCCCCTTTGCCAAATACCATAAAAGGCATACACCCACTCAGGCCTATTTTCAGAAAATATAACAACCAACGG
>CALLAD010000153.1 GCA_938002625.1 uncultured Aquificaceae bacterium | reverse complement strand
GGGCTTGTGCATGGTGGCTTTATATTTTCTCTTGCGGATTTTTGTGCAATGGCTGCGGTTAATGAACCCACCGTGGTTTTAGCTCAAGCAAGTATAAGCTTTTTAAAACCTGTAAGGGTGGGAGATGAGCTGATAGCAGAGGGGAGGGTAAAAAGGGAAGAGGGTAAGAAAAGGTGGGTTTATGTAGAAATAAAAAGGGGAGAGGAAAGGGTGGCAGAGGGCGAGTTTCTATGCATTGTTAAAGAAAAACATGTGCTTTCTTAATATGCGTAAATTCCCATTTCCCTTGCAAGTTGTTTAAGCCTTTCTATTCTCTTTTCTGTGGATGGGTGTGTAGAAAAAAGTTCCCAAAGGCCTTGGCCAGAGAGTGGGTTTTCAATAAATAAGTGGGCTGTTCCTTGATTCACTTCAGCTGGAATTTCATACACATAGTTATGTATCTTTTCTAAGGCGCTTGCCAAGGCAAGGGGATCACCACTTATTCTTGCACCAGTTTCATCCGCCATATATTCCCTTGATCGGGATATTGCCATTTGTATTATAGTGGCTATTATGGGCGTTATTATTATCATGGCTATGCTTGCTATAAGGGATAGGGGATTGTTATTGTTCTCATTGTCCCTTGAATGTCCAAATATTAAAGCCCATTGTAGCATCTGTACAAGGTAAGATATAGCACCAGCTATAGTAGCAGCCATAGTAGCAACAAGCACATCTCTGTTTTTTATGTGTCCTATTTCATGGGCAAGCACTCCTTTTAGCTCTCTCTCGTTTAAGATTCTCAATATTCCAGAAGTTACAGCTACAGCACCATTAGAAGGTCCTCTACCAGTGGCAAAGGCGTTAGGCTGCTCCATCGGCACAAGGTAGATCTTAGGCTTTGGTATGTTTGCCCTTTGGGCAAGTTCTTCTACCATCTTATGAAGCCATGGAGCCTCTTCATAGGAGATTTCTTTTGCGCCGTACATGCCAAGGACAATCTTGTCGGAAAACCAGAAGGCTATAAAGTTCATAATACCAGCCAAAAGAAGGGCTATGGTCATACCAACTTTTCCAGCCACAAGGTTACCTATAAAAAGGAAAAGACCTGTTAAAACTCCAAGCAGTATAACACTTCTTATTGCGTAGCCCATTTTTTAACCTCTAATCCAAGCCTTCTTATATTTGGCTTGGGCTGGGGTATTTGTATCCCGCCTTTTTTTACGGACCACCCCAGCGGGCGGCATTGGTCCGCATTTTTTATATTATAATAGCTCCGTAGTTTATCAACTCTTACAGAAAAGGTTGTTTCTTAACCCACTGGGATTTAAAGTATTTCAACTTGACTCTTATTGTATGCAGGCTATATTATATTACACAAAGAAAGGAATGACAGAGAGAGTAGAAGAAAGATTAGATTTAGGCAGTTTTGATGAAAAATTTTACGCCATAGTAGGTAGGGGGGATGAGAATTTAAAATACTTCTCCCAAATTTTTGACGTAAAGATTTCGGCAAAGGGCACGGAGATTCTTATACGAGGAGAAGAAGACAAAGTAAAAGTCTTGTATAATTTTTTAAAAGATGTAATTCGTGAATTAGCACATTCCACCCTTACTCCCCAAGAAGTTAGGGAAAGAGCTAAGAATTATATTTCTTCAAAGGAACAAGATCAAAAAGATCAAAAGGAAGAAGTTATATTGATAACCCACAGAAAAAAGGCTATAGTGCCAAAAACCCACACACAGCGCATATATGTAGATGCTATAAAGAATAACGATATAGTCTTTGGTATAGGTCCTGCTGGAACGGGTAAGACATACTTGGCAATGGCTATGGCTCTTGCCCACCTGAAGTCTAACAAAATAAGCAAAATAATACTAACAAGGCCCGCGGTAGAAGCTGGAGAAAAGCTTGGCTTTCTGCCCGGAGGCATTGCGGAAAAGGTGGATCCCTATCTAAGACCTCTCTACGATGCTCTTTATGATATGGTGGATTATGATAAAGCAAGTTATATGCTTGAAAGGAACATAATAGAAATAGCGCCTCTTGCTTTTATGAGGGGTAGAACTTTAAACGATGCCTTTATTATACTTGATGAAGCCCAAAATTCTACAAAGGAGCAAATGAAAATGTTTTTAACAAGAATAGGTTTTGGTTCAAAGGTAGTTATTACAGGAGATATAACTCAGATAGATCTGCCAAGAAGAGAACAATCTGGACTAATTGAAGCTATAAAGGTTTTAAAGGATATAGAAGGCATTAGTTTTGTATGGTTTAAGGATGAGGATGTTGTAAGACACCCAATAGTGGCAAGGATAATAAAAGCTTATGAAGAGTTTGAAAGGTCAAAGGAAGAACAAGATATTAGTAAGGAAGGATAAGGGCAGAATTTCCACAAGATGGATAAAGAATATTGTCAAAAAACTTCTTGATCAAAAAGGATTAGATAGGGTAGAGATAAGCGTCTATCTAACCGACGATTACCTTATAAGGGAACTAAACAAAAATTACAGGGGAAAAGACAAAGCTACCGATGTTTTGTCCTTTATTATTGATGAATACGTTGGGGATTACCGATTACTTGGTGAGATTGTCATATCCATAGATACGGCAAGAAGGCAAGCAAAGGAGATGGGGCATAGCCTTGAGGATGAAATAAAAAGGCTGCTTGTACATGGTTTTGTTCATCTTTTGGGATACGATCACCAATTGGGGGAAGAGGAAGAGAAAATCTTTAGGAATATGGAAGAAAGCCTAATAAAGTCCTTGGAATAGTTACAACGAGCTTTTATTCTATAATCTTTTTCTATGCCAAATTATGTCTTACTTTTATCCTTTGTAGGTACCAATTTTCATGGATGGCAAATACAACCCAACCTAAGAACTGTGCAGGGAACTTTAAAAGAGGCCCTTGAAAAAATATTCCAACACCCTATAAAACTTGTGGGCTGTTGTAGGACAGACGCTGGAGTACACGCAAAAGAGTATGTAGCTAATTTTGAAACTCAGAAAGTTATGGATAAGGAAACTCTATTAAAAGCCTTAAATTCTTTACTTCCAGAGGATATAGGCATAAAAAAAGTGTGGGAGGAAGAAGTTTTTAATGCTCGCTATAGTGTAAAGGGAAAGATATACCTTTACAGAATTTTAAATACCTATTGCAAAGACCCCTTTCTTGAACCCTTCTGCTGGAGAATACCCTATAGGATTGACTATGAAAAGATGCTAAACGCCTCTCATCTTTTTTTGGGACTTCATGATTTTTCCGCCTTTGCAAAGCTGGAGGAGGAAGATAAAGATACCCTTATAAAGATAGAGGAGCTTGAAATAAAAAAGGAAGAGGATTTAATAGAGATAAGAATAAGGGCAAGGAACTTTCTAAGGTATATGGTAAGGAGAATAGTAGGTAGTCTTGTTTATTTGGGACTTGGAAAGTTAAAAAGGGAGGATATAGAGGATTATTTAAAAGGGAAAGGTAAGTGCCCTTATACAGCAAAGGCAAAGGGCCTTACCCTTGAAAAGGTTATCCTTTAAGGGCACTTGCTGGCATCGTGCGGTGGGTTGTCTATCATATCAAGAAAAGCTTCAAAGGGACCCATATTTTTCATAGCAACGCCTTTTGGACCTTCAAACTTTAACCTACCAAGCATCATAGCCTTCATTGAACCATATTCCTTTCTACCCATTTCAAGCCACCTTTTTGTTTCTGCATACATTAGGAAATCATCCTTTCCTCTTTTATCCTTTGCAGGTCCACCATAAGCACATATAGCTTTTCCTTCTTCATTTTTAATGGCAAGCTGTATCTGATTTTTATCGCCGCAGTCTTCTCTGTAGATAAAGATTTTTCTTTCTGGTACCGCTATCCAGCTTTCACTTTTGCCAAGCTGGTCCACAAGCTGGGATGTTTTGTTCCATTCTTCGCATAGAGCCTTTGCATAATCCCCACTCATGAAGATAGGTGTTGCTAGGGCTATACTACTTATGCTTAAAAGAAGCAGAGAGTATTTCATCATGGCTTTACCTCCACTGAGTTTTTGCTTTAGAATAAGTAACTTAGAAAAGTTTTTCCATTAGAATTTCTTATGTTTTTATAAGAGATAAAAATGTTCTTATTTTCTTATTCCACTATTTCTGTTCCAATACCTTCTTGGGTGAATACCTCCAACAGGATGGAGTGAAAAATCTTCCCATCTATAATGTGTACTTTCTTAACACCTGCTTCCAGGGCTTCCAAGGCACTCCTTAGCTTAGGCAACATGCCGCCTTTTATTACACCTTCTGATATTAACCTTAAAGCTTCTTCCTTCCTTAGGGTAGATATTAATTTTCCCTCTTTATCTTTTACTCCTTCTGTATCCGTAAGATAAATAAGCTTTTCTGCCCTAAGAGCCATTGCTATATGTGAAGCCACAAGGTCTGCATTTATGTTATAAGCTTCTCCCTTATCCCCAACACCTATGGGAGCTATAACTGGAATATATGCCTTTTCCATGAGGGCATAAAGGAGCTCTACATTCACTCCTTCCACTTGCCCAACGTATCCTATATCTTCTTCTGGTACTTCAAGACCAAGGGATTTAAAATAAGCTTCCTTATCTAACTTTTTGGCTTTTATAAGCTGCCCATCCCTTCCAGAAAGACCAACGGCATAGATATTTTTTCCACTGTACTTGTTTATAAGAGCTACTATATCCTTGTTTATATCTCCAGAAAGCACCATTTCTACCACATGGATAACATCCTCATCGGTTTTTCTTAATCCACCCATGAAATGGGGTTTTATACCGAATTTTTCCAATGTTTGACTTATCTTGGGACCACCACCATGCACTATAACCACTCTGATCCCTACATACCTTAAAAGGACCACATCCTTAGCAAAGCTTTCCCTCAAAGACTCTTCTGTCATTGCAGAGCCACCATACTTGATAACAAAAGTCTTACCGTAAAACTCCCTTATGTACGGAAGGGCAGATTGAAGGATCCTTGCCTTGAAAACAAGCTCTTCTACCATATTTTCAAAACCTTATCCAAGTCTTCTACTTTTTCTACGTTAAAAACCCTTACCTGTGGAGCAACTTGTTGAATAAGCTTTGAAAGTACATTTTTTGGCCCTATTTCTATAAAGGTGTCCACCCCTTGCTCCACCATGTATAGTACGCTTTGGTACCACTTTACTGGAGAAAATATTTGTCTATATAGATTTTCTCTTATTTCTGGAGCCATAGTATGAGCTTGGGCTGTATAGTTTTGTACCAAAGGTATGCTTATGTTTTTTATGGGTGTTTGGGCAAGTTTTAATCTAAAGGCGTCTGCCGCTGGCTTCATTAAAGAACAGTGGGATGGCACGGATACTTTTAAAGGTATAACTTTGCCCCCCATTTCTTTGGCAATACTGCTTGCCTTTTCTACCGCCTGCTTTTCCCCAGATATCACTATTTGCTCAAAAGAGTTATAATTGGCTGGTTCTACTATTCCCACATCTTGGGCTAATCTACAAGCCTCTTCTACCTTTTCTGGTGGAAGTTTTAAGATTGCGGCCATAGCACCTTTTCCTTCTGGCATAGCCTCTTGCATATACTTACCCCTAAGATGAGCCAATCTTACGCCTTCAAAGATTTCTACTCCGCCAGCAACTACCAAAGCTGTATATTCACCCAAGGAATGCCCCGCAACAAAATCAGGCTCTGGAAGCCCTTTTGCTTTTAGCACTTGGTAAATGGCAAGGCTTGTAGTAAGTATGGCTGGTTGAGTGTTTATAGTCTTGTTCAATTCCTCTTCTGGACCTCTAAAGATTATGTCGCTTAAGTTGTACCTAAGGGCTGTTTCGGCGCTATGGAATACATCGGCAGCTTCTGAAAACTCTTTGTAAAAATCATAACCCATACCCACATACTGAGATCCTTGACCTGGAAATACATAGGCTACTTTTCCCATAAGCCTTTTATTTTAAGTCATTTCTTTTAATTTTTGTCTTCTTTTTCCGCTTCTACTATTCCAAACCACAGAAGATATAAAGGTAATAGAGCATCCCAAAAGAAGGTAAACAGAGAGCCTATAAACATAATGGAAGGCATGAGCAGCAGAGGTATAACCAAGAAGTCTCTAATTTTGTATCTCAAGACAAAAGAGTAGTATCTCCAATAAAGCCATAAAATAGCCAAAAGCCCTAAGAAGCCTTTTTCTATGAATTCAGAAAAGATAAAGAAGGATTCAAAGCCTACACCCCACTTTACTTCTAATCTTTCCTCGGGTTTAACCCCATGCCCTATCAAAAGAGGAACTATATTGCCTTCTCTTATATCCTTCTCTATGATCCAAAGGCTTGCTTTTAGGTTTGCTAAGCGATAACTTGATATTGTATCCAAAGTTTGTTGATCCAGACTTGCTTCTCCCACAAAAACTTTGTAAAGGGTTTGAAATCTAACATCCTTCTGGATAAAGTTATAGGAAAATAAGCCTCCGGCAAAGAGGGAAAAAAGAATAATTGCCAACGCATACCTAAGCTTTATATGTTCTCTAATTATAAAGAGCAACAAAAAGAGAGTTATAATAAGTCCTAACAAAGTAGACCTTCTGAGGGTAAAAAAGGCTATAAAAAGAAATAGAAGGAAGGCTACTAACCATACAATCCTTTTTGTTCTTATAAACAAAGCCAAGGCAGATAGACTAAATAAAGAATAGAAAACTGCAACCTCAAAGATCCCGCCCCAAAGGGGAGAGGCTATTCCCTTTTGTTTGTAGTTGTATAGCACTATAGGAATCATTAAAAAACCTATAGACACAAGGAGTAAGTTTAATCGGTAGAGGAATCTTTCTGTCATTCTAATTTCAGAGCCACCAAGGTAAAGTAGCAAAAACACACTTCTTTCTATTCCCTTGCCAAGAAGATTTGGTGCATACCAAGCAGTAGAAAGCAGCACGGGTAAGGTATGAAGTAAAAGGGGTGGGAAAAGAATACCCTTTGGAAGTTTTTTCCTTTTCCAGTATATGATGGTTATATAAAGGAGAGCAAGGACAACTAAGGCTTCAAAAAGGGTTATGGATACAAAGGAAGATATGGTAAGGAAGATTAAAAAAATCTCTGCCATTCAATTGCCCTCTGTATAATGTTAAATATGTTCGTTTTCATTTTACCATACAGCAAAAGGCAAAATAGAATAAGCTTTAAAGATTGTAACGAAAATAGGTTTAGCCTTAAAGAAATTGAACCTTTTGCAAGGATATTGGAAAAAAACTATTCTTTAAATGGCAGTCTTGTACCCCTTTATAGGAGATTGGGTGGAAACTTTTGGGAAAGCTTGGAGCTATGGGTAATGCCAGCTAAGGTTATAGAGTACGTAAAGGAAAACGCTTGGGTTCTTTCTCCAGTTTATGGGCTTTTAAGGCCAAACGCATGCATTCCCTATGCACCAATAGACTGGAAAGAGGTATATGAGGGCAAAAATCTCTTTGATTTCTGGAAAATACACCTAAAAAATCTGTCTAAGACTCTTTTAAAGGACAAGGTAGTAATTCCCTTCATTCCCAAAAAATATCTATCTTTATTCAATCTTTCCTATGCAAAGGAAATTGTCTTCTTTGAATATTATAGGGGAGAAAAGAAAATCAAAAATCCAGAAAA
>CALLAD010000152.1 GCA_938002625.1 uncultured Aquificaceae bacterium | reverse complement strand
GGTAATGCAGTAGGTCTTGGAAACCTTTTAAGGTTTCCTTCAAAGGTAGCCCTATACGGTGGTGGAGCCTTTATGATTCCCTATTTTGTATCCCTTTTCCTCCTTGGCTTGCCCCTTATGGTTCTTGAATGGGTAATAGGCAGGTATGCAGGAAGCAAGGGCCACGGCTCCATGACGGGAATAATGGGATCCCTTTTCCATCATGCCAACTGGGCAAGGGTATTGGGCTCTGTGGGTGTTTTAATTCCCTTTTTAATAGTTTGCTATTACATATACATAGAGTCTTGGACCTTGGGCTTTGCCTTTCTTTCCCTGTTTGGTCTGATGCCAGAGCCCATCGTAAGCGATGATCCTAAGGTAGCCATGGCACCTTATTTAGAATTTTTCAAGAGTTATACACAACCTTCATTTATTGCTATTCTCTTCTTAGTTATTACCCTTGCCATAAACTGGTACATACTTCAAAGGGGAGTGGTAAAGGGTATAGAGCTTACCGCTAAAATAGGCATTCCAACCCTTCTCCTTATGGGTATATTTCTGGCAATAGTTTCCCTATCCATAAGAGGAGGGCAAGGATTAGAGGGTCTTATATTCATATACAAGCCAGACTTTAGCAAGATATGGGATCCACAGGTTTGGCTTGAAGCCTCTGGCCAAATATTCTTTACCCTTTCTTTGGGAATGGGTGCCATAGCAACTTATGCCAGCTATGTAAAATACAGGGAGGATGTGCTAAAAACTGGCCTTTGGACCGCTGGGATCAATGAGTTTGTGGAGGTCGTTATAGGAGCTTCTATTGCTATACCTGCTGCCTTTGCCATGTTTGGAGCCTTGGCTGTTCCAGAGCTTGCCAAAGAGGGAACCTTTAGACTGGGCTTTATGTCCATGCCCGCCGTGCTTATGGCATTGCCCTTAGGTTGGCTCCTCTCCGCTGTTTGGTTTTTCTTGCTTTTCATAGCAGCCCTTACCTCTTCCCTTGCCCTAACTCAACCCCTAATAGCCCTCTTTGAGGATGAGATGAGGTGGAGCCATTCAAAGGCGGTAAACGTGTCCATGCTTATGGTTTCAGTGGGTGCCTTTCTTTCCGCCTTTGTACCTGGTTTTATTGATGAGCTGGATTTTTGGGCTGGTACCTTTATGCTGGTATTCTTTGGTCTTTTGGAAGTTATTGTTTTCGTATGGATCTTTGGTGTGAACAAGTTCCATCATGAACTTACAAGGGATGTATTTATAAAAATTCCCAAATCTCTTGTTTACTTCTTTGCCATAGTTTCTCCCATCTTTTTGGTAAGCCTTATATACCAATGGGGAATAGTGCAAGCACCTAAGGTTTTAGCTAATACTAATTGGGAAGTAGTTTTAGCAAGGCTTTTCATAATATCTTCCTTCATGGTAATTGCCTTTGTGGCAATAGAAAGTAGAAGAAGGTACCTTTCTGGACCACATATATGATAGAGGATGTAGACCTTTCCAAGCTTTTAACGGGTATACCCAAGATAGACTACAACTTAGGAGTAAGGGAGGCTTTAAAAGCTTTTGAAGAATATAGCATATACGATTTTTTGGTAGTAGCCAAGGATAACAAGCCCATAGGAATAGTAAAGAGGAGCGACCTAATAAAAGCTCAACATAGGGAAAATCTAATAGTGGGAGATCTAACCCAAAACTTAATGAAGTTAAGGGCAACCACCATAAAAACAGAGGACCTTATTCACCTCTTGACCTTTTTTAATCTATCAAAACAGCCCCTTTTGGTTGTAAACAGAAAGGGAAACTATATGGGTGTTTTATTCTATCAGGTAGTTCTTCATACTATAAGCCTTTTTAAAGAATCTGCCATGCCCATATTTCAAAGGATAGGCTCCCTTTTTGGGCAGGATTACTACTTTTATTGTTTCTACATAAGGGGCGTTAAAAACTTAATGGATAGATTGGGTTCGCCTGCCGTAGAAAGTATACAAAGAATACTATACGAAAGCGTAAAGAGTAACATAGAAGGGGATGTAAGCCTTTCTTATAGGGAAAATGAAATCTACGTGTTATCAAGGGAAAGGGTAAAGGAAGAAGGTATAAAATCCATGTATGAAGAATTTCATAAAGAGTATGCCCTGCTCTATACTCAGGAAGAGCCTTTATACTTAAGCGGCTATTGTCTTCCACTAAGATGGGTTAATAGTTCCGAGGACTTTTTTAAGAAAAGCTCCGAGGTAAAAAGAAGAATGGAAAAAGTCCAAGATGCTTCCATATTCATCTTCTACGGAGAAAAGCCTTCTGTGGTTCTATGTGAGTATGAAAAGAGGGAGTTTATAGAGAAGATAAGGCATAAAATAAAACAAGATTTTGAAAATATCATAGAAATAATCAGAAAATCGGATAAAGACCTTTGGGAGTATGTTCTTTATGACCTTTTTAAGGTATATCCCTATTTTGAGCTTTTTTATATAATGAACGAAAAGGGGCTGCAAATATCCAACAATATAATAAATCCCAAAATAAACTATCCCATAAAGCATGGTAAAAAGGGTGCCGACAGGTCAGAAAAGAATTATTTTAAAAGGGCAAACTATCAAGAAGTTTACATATCCAGCATATACATATCCCAAGCAACCAATGACTTTTGTATAACCGTATCCAAAAAATTTAACTATGGCGAAAAGGCCTATACCCTCGCTGGCGATATAAACTATAGAGAGATCCATAGATTGGTAAAGGAATATGCAAAAGAAAGCTAAGCTTGTGGCAAGTCTTGCCTATAAAAACCTAAGGTATACCAATAACCATCCCTTAAGAATACCAAGGGTTTCCCTTCTAATGGAGTTTTTAAAGGCTATGGACTTAATAGAAGAGGAAGAGATAGTGGAAAGCAAGCCTGCCACTCTGAAGGATCTTTTACTTTTTCATGAAGAGGAATACATCAATGCCCTTAGGGAATCCGATTCTTGCCAATGCGTGAAAAGGGAATACAGGGAAAGGTTTAACATAGGCACCTATGAAAATCCCATCTCTCCAGCCATGTGGAAGGGTTCCCTTCTTGCCACTGGCTCTTCCTTGCAAGCGGCAGACCTTTTCTTGGGGGGATTTTTGGCTTTTAATCCTGCGGGTGGCATGCATCATGCCTATTCCAACAAGGCTAACGGTTTTTGCTTTATAAACGATCCAGGAATTACCCTTCAATACCTTTTGGAAAAGGGCTATAGGAGAATTCTTTATATAGACCTTGACGCTCACCATTGCGATGGTGTACAGGATTTTTTCTACGAGGATGACAGGGTCTTTGTATTTTCCATACATCAATCGCCTTCCTATGCCTTTCCTTTCAAGAGGGGCTTTTTTGAAGAAAGGGGAAGTGGAAAAGGAAGGGGATATAATCTAAACATACCCTTGCCAAAAGGAATCAAGGATAATGAGTACTTGCTTGTTGTTGAAGAACTTATACCATTGATAGCCCAAGCCTATAAGCCAGAAATATACGTGCTTCAGCTGGGCACCGATGTTTTGGCGGAGGATTACCTTTCTAAGTTTGAACTTTCTAACTTTGGCTTTTTAAAAGCCTTTGATATTATAAGGGAGGTTTTGAGCGATGGCATTTATCTTGGCGGTGGTGGTTATAACCCCATTGCCCTAACAAGGGCATGGAGCTTAATATGGTGTAGAATATCCAACAGGGAAATTCCAAAAGAGCTTAGTCCACGGGCTATAGGCCTTTTATCCTCCGTGGAATTTGAAGAGTTTGATGAAGTTGACAGAAGCTATATGCTAAAAAGCCTATTGGATAATCCAAGGAAGGACTATATAAGAGAAGAGGTAAAGGATATAGTGGAGAGGGCAAGGAATGAGCTTTTATAAATATGGGCTTTTGGTTTTACGGAGAAGCTCTATTTTCTATTTAATTTACAAGAAAAATTTGTATATTTAATAAAATATGAAGGTATTCGTAAACGGAAGAGAATTGGAGGTTTCCGAGAGAATAAGCTTGTTGGACCTTTTGGGTCTTCTGAACATGGAAGTAAAAGCCTTCGGTTTTGCCATTTCGGTAAACGAGGAGGTGGTGCCCAAAAGTAGGTATGGAGAGTATATTCTCAAGGAAGGTGATAAAGTAGAAATAGTTAACATTGTAGGAGGTGGATAAATGCTTGACTACGAAAGGCTTCTTGAAGAGGACTATTTGGAAATAGGTGGCAAGCGCTTTCGTTCCAGGCTTATTATAGGTTCTGGAAAGTTTAAAAGCTTCCAAGAGAATAAGGAAGTCTTAGAGGCTTCTGGTGCAGAGATAATAACCGTTGCCGTCCGTAGGGTTAACATTACAGACCCCACCAAAGAAAATCTATTGGATTACATAGACCCCAAAAAATATCAAATACTCCCCAACACCGCTGGATGCTATACGGCAGAAGAAGCCATCAAAACAGCCATGCTGGCAAGGGAAGCTACTGGCATAAACTGGATAAAGCTTGAGGTTATAGGAGACCAAAAAACCCTTTTGCCCGATATGGAAGAAACTCTAAAGGCTGCCAAATTTCTTGTAAAAGAAGGATTTGTCGTGTTACCTTATATTTTTGATGACCCTGTGTACGCAAGAAAGTTTGAAGATGTGGGGTGTGCTGCTGTTATGCCCCTTACCGCCCCCATAGGCTCTGGATTGGGACTTCAAAATCCTTACAACCTTATATTCATAAAAGAATCCGTTTCCGTGCCCGTTATAGTGGATGCTGGCATAGGTAGCGCCGCCGATATTCCTCCCGTTATGGAGTTGGGAGTGGATGCCATATTGACCAATACTGCCCTTGCAGAAGCAAAGGACCCCATTAAAATGGCTGTTGCCATGAAGTATGCAACCATAGCTGGAAGGCTTTCTTACTTAGCTGGTAGAATGCCAAAGAGAACCTACGCGGTACCATCCTCTCCATTAAAGGGAATACCTTATAAAACATGATAGACGTTTTGGTAGTGGGCTCGGGTATTTCGGGACTATCGGTTGCCTTTCTTTTGGCAAAGGAGGGCTTTAATGTTTTAGTCCTTGAAAAGGAAGAAATTCCAGGGGGAAACATACAAACAGAAAAGGCGGATGGCTTTATATTAGAACTTGGCCCTCAAACCATACTGGCCGATAAGAAGGTGGAGGAGTTCCTACAATTGGTAGGCATACAGCCTGAGTATGCAAGGGAAGAGGCAAAAATAAGGTATATTTACAAAAAAGGTAGACTAATACCCTTACCACTTTCTCCCGTTGAATTCTTTAAATCTCCGCTTCTTTCCTTTGGTGCAAAGCTAAGGGTTCTAAAGGAGCCCTTTGTTGGGCCATCCATAAAAACAGAGGAAAGCATTGCAGAATTCGTGCGTAGAAGGCTTGGAAAAGAGTTTCTTGATTATATAATAGACCCCTTCATATCGGGTGTTTACGCTGGAGATCCAGAAAGCCTATCGGTAAAGTATGCAGTAAGAAGGGTTTATGAGCTTGAGCAAAAATTTGGAAGCCTTATAAAGGGAGCCATAAAGTTAAAGGCCCTTGGACCTGGTGGAAGGCTAATATCCTTTAATGGCGGAAACCATACCCTTATAAAAAAACTTGCAGAAAAACTTTCCCTTGATACGGAAAACGTGGTTTTAAAGATAAGAAAAAAAGAGGATAGGTTTATAGTGGATGCAAAGAAGGGCAAGTACGAGGCTAAGTCTGTTGTAATAGCCGCACCAGCTACATCCGCGGGATATCTCCTAAGGGATATATCTTGGAGTGCCTCAGAGGTTTTTGACCAGATATACTACGCTCCCATCGTAGTTGTCCACGTAAGCGTAGAAAAGGGCTCCATTCCAAAGGGCTTTGGCTTTTTAATCCCAAGGGTAGAAAAAAGAAAAATCCTTGGAGTTTTGTTTTCCTCCCAGATATTTGAAAAGAGAGCTCCAGAGGGTAAAGAATTGCTAACCGTATACTTGGGCGGATCCAGAGATCCAGAAATCATAGACTACGAGGATGAGGATATTTTCTCCATAGTGGATAAAGAACTAAGGGATTTACTATCTATTAACAAGCTTGAGTTTTTAAGGCTTACAAGATGGAAAAGGGCTATTCCCCAATATACCCTCGGCTATGGCAGGTATTTAGAGCTTGCAAAAACCTTAGAGGATGAAAATCCTGGGCTATTCTTAGCGGGCAATTACCTTTATGGTGTGTCTGTAGCAGATTGTATAAGGGCATCCTACTCTGTGGCAGAAAGGGTAAAGAATTTCTTAAGGGCAAGAGGATAGTATATTTTTTAATATCCTTTTAAGCTTTGGATGGTGGGATCCTTTCCAATACACCTTGCCACACTTTGGGCAAAGGGTAAAATCCTTACCATACTTATAGACAAGAGGGGGTATTTTATCCTTTATCTCCTCTCTGTTTACCAATACAAGCTCTTGATTGCAATGATAACATCTATTTAGTTTAAGCTTAGCCTCTATCTTAAAGTACTTTAAAAGGAGACAAAGCTGTACTTTCCAATCCTCCTTGGGAAGGACAAAGTAGTCTACATGCCAAGCCTTTAAATGCTTTTCTAACTTTCTTGAGGTTGTTAT
>CALLAD010000151.1 GCA_938002625.1 uncultured Aquificaceae bacterium | reverse complement strand
CCTACGGCAGGCATACCAAATTCATCGGTGGTGGTATAGGCAGTTTTAAGGTCAGCTCCAGTTATCACGGGCAACTTTTCCAACAAAAACCATTCCTCTCCCTTAAGATCTGGAATAAGTTCATAATCTTTGGTAAGCTTTTTTACCAATTCTTCCTTTGGTCCACTTTCAACTACAAGCTTTAGCTCCAAGAGGGCTGTTTTACCTATTATGGATTTAGCCTTTTGAATATCTAATACGCCGGGCAACTCTATCAAAATTCTATCGGCACCTATTTTTGTTATAACAGGCTGAACCACACCAAGCTCGTCTATTCTCTTTCTTAAAACCTCTATGGTTTGAGTTATAACGCCAGACTTTAACTGCTCTATCTCCAGCTCCTTAAGCTTTATAATAACTTCTCCCCTATCACCCCTAAGGGTAGAAAACCTTGGAAATTCTTTTTCTATGATTGCAGACAGTTTTTTATATTCCCCCTCTTCCAAAAGATCCACCCTTATTCCCTCTTTTTGTGGTACTACATCAAACACCTTTACACCTTCTTCCCTTAGTTTTCTTTCTATGTCCTTTGAATATCTTTCGTATTCTTGCTCAAGGCTATAGTTTATGTCTGGTTGAATTACCATAGATATGCCGCCCCTTAAGTCAAGCCCAAGATTTATGGGTTTTAAAGAAACAGTCAATATGGAAAGGGCTACTAAAACAGCTAAAAGAATAAGATTTAGTTTTAAATCTTTCATGCTTAATCTATTATAACAGGGCTTCATCAATGGCGGAAAGGTAGCATTCTAATAAGCCCTTGGCATAGCCTTTAAAGTCAAAGGGTATACCCTTTATTTCTTCAGAAAGGATAGCATAAAGCTTTGCGTATAGCTCCTTTTCGTCTTTAACCTCAAAACCTAATCCCTTTTCTTCAAGAAATTCCTTTAAATCCCTTACCTTGTGAGTATAGGGACCATAAAGGACTGGCTTTCCAAAATAGGCGGGTTCAAGGAGGTTATGACCTCCAATGGGTATAAGGGTACCACCTACAAAGGCAACTGTTCCGTAAGCATACAGAGAAAATAGTTCTCCAAGCTTATCTACCACTAAAACATCCCACTCGGGCAATTCATTGCTTCTAAAGGAAACTCTATAACCCTCAAAAATTTTTGCCACCTCCCTTGATCTGCTTATATGTCTTGGCGCTATTAAAAGCTTTAAGTCTTTAAAATTCTCCCTTAGTTTATCAAAAGCCTTTTTTATTAAAATTTCTTCTCCCTCGTGGGTGCTGCCTGCTACTATTAACTTTGAAGCCTCAACCTTTAATTCCACCCTTGGTGGATCTTCCAAGACAAATTTAAGATTCCCACAAAAAATGACTTTTTTACAACCATAAGAAAGGAACCTATCGGCAGATATTTTATCCTTGGTTACAATTAGAGAAAACTTTTTTGAAAGCCACTTTTCCCAAAATCCGCCTTTTGAATAGGCATTTAGCCATATCTTTGGTGCCTTAGTAAAAGACAAAAGGGAGGGCCAAAGCTCCCTTTCCATTATTAGTATGGCCTTTGGCTTTATCCTGTTCTCAAAAACCTTCATAAAAGGGGGAAGATCTATAGGAAGTCTATGGAGCTCATGAAAATAGCCTTTATCCCTCTGAAGGTTTAAGTATTCCTTTGCCCTGTAGGAAAAGTAAGTTAGTATTATCTGGTATCTGGGAAAGAGCCTTTTAAGTATGGGCCTTATAGTGTTAAACTCTCCTACGCTGGCAACATGTACCCAAAGGCTATCTTTCCCTTTCTCCACTTATAAACTCTTCTACCATCTTTCTGGCTTGCCAGTCGGGATACTGTATGGGTGGATGCTTCATTGTATATGCGCTTATGGAATATAAGGGTCCACCTATTCCCCTATCCCTTGCCAATTTACAACATCTTATAGCATCTATCATAGAACCAGCGCTATTTGGTGAATCTTCTACATCAAGCTTAAGCTCCACGTACATGGGCACATCGCCAAAAAGCCTACCCTCTATGCGTATATAGGCTATCTTCCTGTCCTTTAGCCAAGGTACCCAGTCGGAGGGTCCTATATGAATGTTCATACTATCCATTTCATAGGGTATAAGGGAAGATACGGCTTCTGTCTTGGAAACCTTTTTGGTTTTTAATCTTTCCCTTTCCAGCATGTTTAAAAAGTCCGTATTCCCCCCAAAGTTAAGCTGGTATGTTCTATCTATTTTTACTCCCCTATCTAAGAAAAGCTGCACAAGGGTTCTATGAACTATAGTGGCACCCACTTGGGATTTTATATCATCTCCAACTACTGGAATTCCAGCATCCTCAAACCTTTTTGCCCATTCTGGGTCGGAAACTATAAAAGTGGGCATGCCATTTATAAAGGAAACACCAGCCCTTAAGCAAGCCTCGGCATAAAACCTTGCCGCCTCTTCCGAGCCAACAGGAACATAGTTTATAAGTATGTCTGCCTGTGTTTCCTTTAAAATCCTTACCACATCTTCAAGCTCGTCCTCCTTTTCATCGGAAAGAACAAAGCTCCTTTCGGGTGGATAATTAGCCATATGGCTTGCATAACCATCAAGAACTTTACCCTTTCTAACTATCACGCCCGTTTTGGGAATATCGGGCTCAAAAACAGTGGTGCAGTTGGGCAAGGAGAATATGGCTTCTGATAAATCTTTTCCTACCTTTCTTGCATCAATATCCCATGCGGCAACAACCTCTATATCCCAAGGCTTATACCCTCCCACGTCTTCAAACATAAGACCGCTCACACCTTCTTTGCGCTTTGCATAGTACCTTATACCCTGTATAAGACTGCTTGCACAATTGCCCACGCCCGCAATGGCAATTCTAATCTTGGACATTTTTACCTCCACAGAAGCTTATATTATTATAGCAGGTAAAAGCTTATAATATTAAACCATGAAAGCTCTTTTAGTTTTTTATTCTAAATTGCTTGGCGAAAGCCAGCTTATACAAAAGGCTTCGGAGAAGGTACAGCTCTTGAAAAAGCTTATAGGGCCCGATAGCATATATGCGGTAATAACCACGGAAATGAAAGACTTAATAGACATATTCCCAGACCTTGTTTTTGTAAGAAACGACAAGGGTACTTTTTTTTACGGTCTTTACAAGGGTCTAAGAAAGTTAAGGGGAAACGAGGTGCTTGTCATTGATCCCTTTGAAGATATAAGCCCAGAGAAAATAAAGGAGTTTATAAGCAAAAAAAGAACAAACATAGCACACTTTATAAATGGTCATTGGAAGGGTATAGCTAAGCTAAGGCTCATTGACCTTGACTATTTTATAAGAAGTATTGAAATTTCCCTATTTAAGAACGAAAAGGAAGATTTTTTAAACCTTATGGAAAAAGTCAAGCAGGAATATGGTATAGAATATGAAGCTTGTTAGGAGGTTATAAGATGGATGAAATTTTGGTAGGAAAGTACATAGTAAAAAGGGATAGGTACTACACAAAAGACCATGAATGGGCTTTGATCAAGGGAAACAAGGCTTGGATAGGCATAAGTGATTATGCCCAAGGGGAATTGGGCGATATAGTTTACGTGGACCTACCCCAAGTTGGTACTCCTTGTGAAAGCGGCGATACCATAGCGAACGTGGAGTCGGTAAAAAGCGTATCTCCCATATATGCTCCCCTTTCTGGTACCATAATAGAAGTCAATGAAACCCTAAGCGATGAGCCCCAGCTCATTAACGAGTCCCCCTATGAAGATGGATGGATTGCAGTCATTGAAATGTCCGACCCTATGGAGGTAGAAGACCTTATGCCAGCGGAGGATTATGCCCAGCTTCTTGTTGAGATAATAAAAGAGGAAAAGGGAGAAAGTGTGAAACTTAACTTTATTGAAGAAGAAGAGAGAATAGAGGAATCCTTGGAAGCTTTGCCAGAAGAAGAGCTGGGATACGAAGAGAATAAGTAATGTATATACCACACTCAGAAGAGGAAACCAAGCAGATACTTAAATTTTTAGGATTATCCTCCCTTGAGGAGCTTTTTTCCCACATTGAACCCTCTTTACTTTCTAAACCTTCCCTTCCTTCACCAAAAAGCGAAGAGGAGTTAAGAAGGTATTTCAAAGAGTTAAGCAGTAAGAATAAAGAGCTTATCTGTTTTGCTGGCTTTGGAGCTTACAATAGGATAATACCCTCTGCAATATGGCAAATATTAAACAGGGGAGAGTTTTTAACGGCGTATACTCCTTATCAACCAGAGGCATCCCAAGGTACATTGCAGGCAATCTTTGAATATCAAACTCTCATATGCGAGTTGACTGGTATGCAGGTGGCAAACGCCAGTATGTACGATGGTAGCTCGGCATTGGCAGAAGCTGTGCTAATGGCAAAGTCCATAAAAGGTAAAGGCAAAAAACTAATCCTTTCTGAAGGAATAAATCCCTTATACAGGCAAGTAGTGAAAACCTACCTTA
>CALLAD010000150.1 GCA_938002625.1 uncultured Aquificaceae bacterium | reverse complement strand
GGCATCACCCACCATTAGCTCTGGTTCATAGTGTTTACAGTTTATTTCAAAATCCAATTTCTTCTTAGCTAATTCAATAGCTTTTTCATTAATATCAATAGCAATACACCTTCTCCCTAAAAGCTTGCATTCTACGGCAGTTGTGCCTGCACCACAAAAATAGTCCAAAACAAGATCGCCCGGGTTAGAGTATCTAAGTATTATATTCCTTGGAATGTAAGGAGACCAATTTCCTCTATACTCTCCACTGTGTGTGGCCCAATCACCTCTTTTTTTAAAACTCCATATTGTGGTTTGTTCTTCTTTGAAGTTTTCTGGATGAAGTTTTTTTATTTTCTTGGATAGCTTAAAAGCGCTTACATTTAATCCATAGGTTTTGGTGATAAGCTTTTCTATATACCTAAGCGTTACTCCATACTTTCGCCCTATTTCCACGTCTGAAGTTCCTTTAAGCTTTTCCTGCAAGATTGCTTCCTGAAGTTCCTTTTCGTTTCTAAAAGTTAATTTTTGGATGCTCATGGTACTTCTCTGTATTTAAAATTTTATACCTTAAGTAAAAGAGTTGATAGGGAGTTTTAAAGAAAATCAATGTTTTATCCAGCATATGGGTTTAATATATATTCTATGGTAAAAGTTAAAGTAGAGGGAAAGGAGTTAGAAGTAGAAAAGGGCACAAGGCTTGGAGAAATCTTTGAAAATCTTGGTATAGAGAAGGCAATAGGAGGTAAGGCAGGCCAAAGAATAATAGACTTGCTTACGCCCATAGAAGAGGATATGGAAATTGTCCCCATTTTTAAAGATGATCCAGAAAGCCTTGAAATAATGAGACATACCTTATCCCACATAATGGCCCACGCTTTAAAGGAAATATACGGCTACGATAAAGTACATCTTGGTATAGGTCCTACCACGGAGGAAGGCTTTTATTACGATGTAGAAGTTGAAGGTCATACCATAAGCTCGGAAGACCTGCCAAAGATAGAAGAAAAGATGAGGGAAATAATAAAAAATAACTATCCCCTTTTCAGGAAGACTATAGAAAGGGAAGAGGCAATAAAGCTTTTCTCTCAAATGAAGGAAAAATACAAGGTGGATATAATTGAGAGAATAGACTTAGAAGAAACCATATCCCTTTATGGTCAAGATGGTTTTGTAGATCTTTGCAAGGGCCCACATGTACCCTCTACTGGTATGGTAGGAGAATTTAAGCTTACCCATGTTGCTGGAGCTTATTGGATGGGCGATTCTTCTAAGCCAATGCTTCAAAGAATTTATGGAATAGCCTTTTGGGATAAGAAGGAGCTTGAAGAGAGGTTAAGGTTTTATGAAGAGGCTAAAAAAAGAGACCATAGAAGACTTGGAAAGGAGCTTGAGCTTTTTCTTATAGAGGATGAAATAGGAGCTGGGCTTGTCATATGGCTTCCAAAGGGAGCAATCCTTAGAAGGTTATTGGAGGACTATTGGAAGGAAGAACACATAAAAAGGGGATACCAGCTCGTCTATACTCCCCACGTGGGCAACGCCAAACTATGGCAAATAAGCGGACACCTTGAATATTACAAGCCCAATATGTTTTCTCCTATGCAAATAGAAGAAGAGGAATACTTTGTGAAGCCCATGAACTGTCCCTTCCACGTGGCCATATATAAGAGTAAAGTAAGAATCTATAAAGAGCTTCCCTTAAAACTTGCGGAGCTTGGCACCGTCTACAGATATGAAATGTCTGGAGTTTTGCATGGCCTTATGAGGGTAAGGGGCTTTACTCAAGATGATGCTCACATTATATGCATGCCAGAGCAAGTTGAGGAGGTTATAGAAGAAACCTTAGCCTTTGCCATAAATATGCTAAAAGACTTTGGCTTTGAAGATTTTAAGGTTTACATATCTACAAGGCCAGCGGATGCCATAGGTTCTACGGAACAGTGGGAATTGGCAGAGGGTTCACTGAAAAAGGCAGTGGAAAAGCTGGGGCTTAGCTATGAAATAGATGAGGGTGGCGGCGCCTTTTATGGTCCAAAGATAGATATAAAAATAAGGGATGCTATTGGAAGACTTTGGCAGTGTTCAACTATACAGTTTGACTTTAATCTTCCAGAGCGCTTTAATATGGAATACGTTGGGCCAGATAACAGAAGGCATAGGCCATACATGATCCACAGAGCCATTTTTGGCTCCATTGAAAGGTTTATAGGTGTACTCTTAGAACATTACGCTGGACTTTTACCCCTTTGGCTTTCTCCAGTGCAGGTTAAAATCATCCCCATATCTCCAGAAAAGCATGGAAGCTATGCCAAGCAAATAGAAACAAAACTCAAGCAAGAAGGTATAAGGGTTGAAATTTACCTAAGAGATGAAAGACTAAATGCCCGCATAAGGGATGCAGAATTGCAAAAAATACCCTACATAGTGGTGCTCGGAGATAAGGAGGTGGAAAGCAATAGCTTATCTGTTAGAGGAAAAAGGGAAGGAAATATGGGCTCCATGTCCGTTGAAGGCTTTATAAGTATGCTATTGGAAAAGATAAAGAATAAGGAATGATTGGAAAAGTAGCCGTACATATAGAAGAGGAAGATAGGGATTATCTTAAGTATGTAAAGGATATTGTATCAACCCTTGGCCTTGTGCCAGACTTCTTTTACATTGAGGAAGATTACTTATTAAACGAGCTTCTGGCACCTTTACGAGAAGCATCGGAAGAAAAACAAGCCTCTATAAGAAAGTACGTGGAAGAGCTTTTTGAAAATTTTAATCTTTACATACTTGACGGAAAAAGGGAAGAAAACCTTTTACAACTTCAAGACAACTATGACCTTGTGTTTGTTAAATACAAAAGGAAGCTCTTTGGTAAATCCATATCCGAATGGCTTTTACATGCCACCGATAACCTAAGACTTTGGATATACAAGGAAGGATCAAGCTCTAATATAAAGAAAGTGGGCATCCCCATAGACTTTTCTGAAAGGTCTATAAGGCAAGTAGATTTTGCAGACTATCTTAAAGATTATTTTAGTTTTGACTATGACCTAATCTATGCTATTAATACTAAAAGACTTATAAACAAGTTTAGCAAAAGGGATTACGAAAAAATTCTTTCCGATAAGAGGGAAGAGGTAACGCATATGTATACGGACACCTTTGGGAGAAGGGATATTAACTTTATTCTTCTTGAAGGGGATCCCTATAGGGAAATGGTAAAACATATAAACTCTTCTGAGTATGACCTTGTTATAGTGGGCAAAAGGGGCAAAGGAATGAGGGAAAGACTGGGTAGTGTTTCAATCCATCTTGCGAGGAATTTAAAATGCCCGCTAATTGTCCTGTAAGCTCCTTTGCCAGATTTTTCCTTGCTCCTTTTTGTCCCATTACAAAAAGACTGTTTAGAAAGCTATTTAGGATAGAAGCCTACGGTCTTGAGAATATTCCCAAGGAACCATGCATAGTGGCAAGTAATCACCGAAGCCATCTTGACCCACCAGTACTAAATGCCGTATTCCCAGAACCTTTAAAGTTCTTGGCAAAGGAAGAGCTTTTTAAAGTGCCCCTTTTGGGCAAACTTCTCCCCCATATGGGAGCTTTGCCAGTAAGGCGTGGATCGGGAGATTTGGAAGTGTTAGAGCTTGCAATGGAGCTTATGCACTTTGGATGCAAAGTATGTATATTTCCAGAGGGCACAAGGGCCAATCCCAATGAGTTTTTAAAGCCCAAGTTGGGTGTGGGCTTTTTGGCCATAAAAAGCGGAAGACCCGTTTTGCCAGTTTATATTGATGGTACCGATAAAGTTTTTCCCAAAAAAGCCAAGTTCCCAAAACCTGGACATCCCATAAGGGTTTTTATAGGAAAACCAAAAATATATAAAGAAGAAGAAAACATAAAAAGCTACAAGCTTGTAGCAGAGGATATAATGGAAAGGATAAAGGATCTTGCAAATGCCAAAGATAGCTGAGAATGTTTCAAAAATCTGGGCACTTCAAACTACTTGACAGGAAAAATGTTTAGAGTTATTCTATCAATAAATGAGAACCATACACGATAAGC
>CALLAD010000149.1 GCA_938002625.1 uncultured Aquificaceae bacterium | reverse complement strand
ACCGGGGAAAGTGGGGCTTTTACATGTAAGCAAGATGGAAGGATATGTGAGGGATGTTAGGTCTAAGTTTAGCGTGGGTGATGAAATATTGGTAAAAGTGATTGAAGTAGATGATCAAGGCAGGCCTAAATTAACCAATATGGGAATAGAGCAGCCGGCGTAGCTCAGCGGCAGAGCGAGGCACTCGTAATGCCTAGGTCGTGGGTTCAAATCCCACCGCCGGCTTGGGAGAAACTATGAGGATAAAGGTAAAAAGATTACCAAAGGCAGAAGGTTTACCTTTACCATCTTATGCTACCTTGCATTCTTCTGGATTAGACCTTATTGCAGCCATAGAAAGCCCCATAGTTTTAAGACCTATGGAAAGAGCCCTTATACCCACGGGCATAGCCGTAGAAATACCACCGGGCTTTGAAGCCCAAATAAGACCAAGGAGTGGATTGGCTATAAAACATGGTATAACAGTGCTAAACACACCAGGCACAATAGACGCAGACTATAGGGGAGAAATAAAGGTAATACTTATAAACCTTGGAAATGCGGATTTTGTAATAAACAGAGGAGACAGGATAGCCCAGATGGTAATTTGCCCAGTTATTAAAGTTGAGCTGGAGGAGGTAGAGGAGCTTAGCCTTACCGAGAGAGCAGAGGGTGGTTTTGGCTCAACGGGTTATAATATTTAAGCGATGGAGCTACATACCATATTCCTATATCTTGCAATTATTCTCTTCCTTGCCCGCATTATAGGTGATACCTTTGCAAGGTTCGGTATTCCAGCGGTATTGGGAGAAATATTAGTTGGTGTTATACTTGGGCAAAGCGCCTTGGGTCTTATCTCACCCAACGAAGTTCTAAAGTTGCTTGCAGAAATAGGAGTTATTCTCCTTCTCTTTCATATAGGGCTTGAGGCGGATATAAACCAGCTTAAAAAGGTAGGTCTTTATGCCTTTGTGGTTGCCTTTGTGGGTGCTTCTGCTCCCATGCTGTTAGGTTTTTTTGTTAGCTACTATTTGCTAAGGCTTCCTTTAACTACCTCCATCTTCATAGGTGGTACCCTTACCGCCACAAGCATAGGTATAACGGTTAGAGTTTTGGATGATCTTGGTAAGATGAAAGAAAAGTTTGCTCAGATTGTATTAGGTGCTGCAGTACTTGATGATATTTTTGGAGTCATAGTTTTAGCAGCTCTTTATGAATTTTCCAAAGAGGGAGCTGTTCATTTTGATGCCCTAATTATGTTGGTGCTTTATATTGCCACCTTTTTCATTTTCTCGCCCATTCTTGCCCAGATAATGGCAAGAATAATAAGCATGCTTTCCAGAAAGTTAAAAACGGAAGATTTTATACCTCCTACTGTTGTAGCCACAATATTCTTGTTTGCCTTTCTTGCCCACGAGGTAGGTTCACCAGAGATTTTGGGTGCTTTTACCGCAGGGCTTGCCCTATCAAGACGTTTTGCCATACCCTTTGCTATGTTCTTAAGGACCGATGAAAAAATGGCCCATAAAGTTGAACATACCATAATGCCCTTGGTATGGGTACTAACTCCCATATTTTTTGTTTATGTAGGCATTCAACTAAACCTTAAAGCCATTGACTTTACATCGGGTAAATTTTGGATTTTGTCCTTTCTCATATTAATTGTTGCCATAGTGGGTAAGGTTATAGCGGGCTTTTTTGTAAGGGTGCCTCTAAAGGAAAAACTTCTTATAGGTTTTTCCATGATGCCAAGGGGCGAAGTGGGTCTTATTTTTGCAGAATTTGGAAGGCAGATTGGCCTTTACGATGATATGCTTTATGCCGTAATAATTTTTGTTGTGGCAGCTACCACCCTTATGGCTCCTTTAATTCTAAAACTTCTTGCAAAGGAATGAAACTGGGGGAATTTGACTACCTTTTACCAGAAGAACTTATAGCCAAGTACCCCATAGAACCCAGACACAATGCAAGGCTTATGGTACTAAACAGAAAAGAGGGAGAGATAAAACACGATATATTTTGGAACTTACCCTTATATCTGGAAGAGGGAGACCTTTTGGTTTTTAACAATTCAAAGGTTTTGCCAGCAAGGCTTTATGGTAAAAAGGCTACGGGTGGAAAGGTTGAAGTGCTTCTTACCGACTATATAACAAAAGAAGAGTGGTATGCCCTTATAGGGGGAAGGGGAATAAGAGAAGGCTTAAGGATAAACATTGCAGAGGATTTTGAGATAGAGATACTACAACACGTAGAAGGGGGAAAGTTTAGGGTTAAGCTTTTTGCTCCTCACCCCCTTAAAGCCCTTGATAAGTACGGAAAAATACCCATACCACCCTACCTAAAAAGGGAGGAGGAGCCCATAGACAGAGTTTACTACCAAACGGTTTTTGCCCAAGTAGAGGGTTCTGTTGCCGCTCCCACTGCAAGCCTTCACTTTTCCGAGGAACTCCTTAAAAGGCTTGAGGAATATAAAATAAGAAAAGCCTTCATAACCCTTCATATTTCTTACGGAACCTTCAAGCCCGTAAAAGTGGATGAGATTGAAAAACATAAAGTTGACCCAGAATATGTAAGGGTTCCTCAAGAAACCATTGACCTTATAAAGGATACAAAGAAAAAGGGCAAAAGAGTTGTGGCCGTTGGAACAACGGTAGTTAGAGCCTTAGAAAGCGCTGGCTTTGAGCCTTTTGAAGGATGGACGGATCTTTATATATACCCCGGCTATACTTTCAAGGTTGTAGACGCCTTAATAACCAACTTTCATTTGCCAAAATCTTCCCTTCTTTTCCTTGTTTGTGCCTTTGGTGGAAAGGAGTTTATACTAAGGGCTTATAATGAGGCGGTAAAGGAAAAATACCGATTTTATAGCTATGGCGATGGTATGCTAATAATGTAATTAATCCACCCAATAGTTGGGAGATTCCTTTGTTATTTGCACATCGTGAACATGGGATTCTCTATATCCAGCCCAAGTTATCTTAACAAACTTAGCTTTTTGGCGAAGTTCTTCTAAATTACTTGCCCCCACGTAGCCCATACCAGATCTGAGGCCACCCACAAGTTGATAAACTACATCGCTAAGCCTTCCCCTGTATGGCACCCTTCCCTCTATGCCCTCTGGCACAAACTTTTCCAGTTTTTCCTGCCCATATCTGTCGGCACTCCTTCTGCTCATCATAGCTCCCAAAGATCCCATTCCCCTGTAAACTTTATATGCTCTTCCTTGATAGTAAACTGTTTCACCCGGCGCTTCTTCTGTACCAGCAAGTAAGTTACCAAGCATAACAGAATGGGCTCCCATAGCAAGAGCCTTTACTATATCCCCAGAGTACTTTATTCCACCATCTGCTATTATGGGAACCCCATATTCTTTGGCAACTTCATAAGCCCATCTAATTGCCGTCAACTGAGGCACACCCACACCAGCCACTATCCTTGTTGTACATATAGACCCAGGACCAACTCCCACCTTAACAGCATCTGCTCCAGCCTTTATAAGATCTAAGGTTCCTTCTGCCGTTGCCACATTTCCCGCTATTACCTGTATGTCTGTATATAGAGACTTTATAAGCTCCACCGTTTCTATAACCCTTTTTGAATGCCCATGGGCTGTATCTATTGCTATTACATCAACCCCTGCAGATACTAAGGCATCTACCCTATCCTTAGTGTCTGGACCAGTACCCACAGCGGCACCAACCCTAAGCCTTCCTATTTCATCCTTGCAAGCGTTTGGATACTTTTTCCTCTTGGTAATATCCTTTATGGTTATAAGCCCTACAAGATTTCCTTCCTTATCCACAATTGGCAATTTTTCTACCTTATGCCTTTGAAGGATTTCTTCCGCCTCTTCCAAGGTTACCATTTCTCTTGCCACTATAAGGTTTTGAGATGTCATAAAAAGGGAGACGGGCTTGTGATAATCGGTAGGTTTTATAAACCTAAGGTCCCTATTGGTTAGTATACCAACAAGCTTATTGCCATCGTCTACCACGGGCACACCAGAGATTTTATATCTTTCCATTATTTCAAGGGCTTCCTTTACCGTATTGTTTGGCTTTACCGTAACGGGTTTTAGTATCATACCGCTTTCTGATTTTTTTACCTTCTCTACTTCTTGGGCTTGTTCCTCTATGGAAAGGTTTCTGTGGATTATACCTATTCCCCCTTCACGGGCAAGGGCTATGGCAAGGCGTGATTCTGTTACCGTATCCATTGCGGCAGAAACTATGGGAATGTTAAGCTTTATTTTCTTTGTGAGCCAAGTTGATACGTCTACCTCGTGGGGCAAAACTTCCGAATATTGGGGTATAAGTAAAAGGTCATCAAAGGTGTAACCTTCAAGGATCTCCATATATCTATTATATTCATATTCCCGCTTCTATGTTGTATTGTCTTATCTTTCTGTAAAGATTGGAAAGGTCTATGCCTATGGCTTCCGCCGTTTTTCTAAGGTCATAACCATATTCTCTTAGTTTTCTTTCTATGAATATTCTTTCAAATTCCTGCTTTGCCTTCTTTAAATCCTTTTCAGATAATAGGGAATTTAAATTTTCTACATCATAGGTAAACCCAAGAAGATTTCTAAGGTCCCTTTCACTTATATAGCTTCCTTCGTGAAGTATGGCAAGTCTTTCCATTAGGTTTTTAAGCTCCCTCACATTACCCTTCCATTGGTAAGCCAGTAGGAGCTTTTTAGCACCCTCCTCCAAATACTTTTCTGGTTTTCCATACTTTTTAAGATAAAGGCTTAGAAAGTGTTCTGCCAAGATTAAAATATCCCCTTCCCTTTCCCTCAAGGGCGGAAGGTTTATTATAAAGGTTGATATTCTATGGTATAGATCTTCTCTAAACTTGCCTTCCTTTACTTCTTGAAGCAAATCTTTATTGGAGGCGCATATTAGTCTAAAATCGGATTTTATAACCTGCGTACCACCAAGCCTCGTAAATTCCTTTGTTTCCAATACCCTCAAGAGCTTTGCCTGCGCCCTTGGACTGAGCTCGGAAATTTCATCAAGGAATAGGGTACCACCATGAGCAAGCTCCAATTTTCCCAATTTTCTGCTGGTGGCCGATGTAAAGGCTCCCTTCTCATAACCAAAAAGCTCGGCTTCTACCAAATCTTCTGGTAATCCTGCACAGTTTATATCTACAAACGGACCATCAAACCTATTGGACAAGGCGTGTATTTTTCTTGCCACAAGCTCCTTGCCTGTTCCACTTTCGCCTGTTATTAGCACGTTTACGTCGGTTTTTGCCACTTTGTTTATTAGCTCTTTTACCTTTAGCATATGTTTGCTTTCGCCCAAAATTTCCTCTTCCTCTTTTTCCTTTCTTGTTCTTATGGTTTCCTTTAGAGCTTTTTCCACCGTTACAATAAGCCTGTCCATTGAAAAGGGTTTTTCTAAAAAGTCATAAGCTCCTTCTCTTATAGCCCTTACGGCATGCTCGCTTTTCCCATGCCCTGTTATAACTATGAGGGCACACCCCGGCAGTTTTTCCTTTAGGTAAGATATATAATCAAGACCATTTCCGTCTGGAAGCCAAAGATCTAAAAGAATGCAATGGAAGTATTGTTTTTCAACTAAATTTTTCATGGATTTTATGCTATCCGCCAAAAAGACCCTATAGCCTTCTTCTTCAAGTATTTCCTTTAAAGTTTCCCTTATAGATTTTTCATCATCAACCACCAACAAATTAACTTCCATAGAAGAACATTATAAAAGGTCTGTGAAAATGTAAGTCCTTAAGGTACCTTTTATTTTGCTTGCTGGAATATTTTCTCCCTTTAGCATAAGCTCAAGAGCCCTTTTCTTCTTTTCCCCCTTTAGAAAATAGATAACAAGGCAAGATCTATTTAAATACTCCTCTTTTAAGGAAAGCCTAAGAAGTCCATCGGGCCCCTCACTTATACAAACCTTAGGGCTTACATCCCTACATTCTACCTTAGGAAATATAGATGCCGTATGACCATCCTCTCCCACTCCAAGCAGGGTAATGTGTAATCTTTCTGGTAGTTGAAAGCTATAATCTATGGCGCTTTCCTCTGGAAGCATTTCCGTCTTGAAAAAGGCAATTTTCGCCTTTTCTCCTAAGGATTCCCTTATATTTCTGTAGTTGCTTTGCTCCGATGATAAAGGAACATAGCGTTCATCGGTTAGATAAAACTTAATTTTTGTCCATGGCAGGCTTTCCTTAGAAAGGCTCCTGTAAAAATCCATTGGAGTTTTCCCCCCAGCCAAGGCAATGTGGCAAAGCTTCTCCTTCTTTAAAAACAACTTTATGAGCTTTTTTAGCAAGCTCTTTAGGCTTATTTCTGGGTTTTCTCTTGAATGTACCATGTCAGGGTGTTCCCCAAATAGCCTATGCTTATCCATAGGCTACGCCCCTACCCCCTGCAGTAGGAACTGTGCCCTTTCGGGTCTCCCCACTTACCCTGAAAAGAATACCCCTCAGGGTGGGAACATCCCTCGGAAAGATT
>CALLAD010000148.1 GCA_938002625.1 uncultured Aquificaceae bacterium | reverse complement strand
AAGAGGTGGCGCCATAAGCTTGAAAGTTTTTGTAGGTGTTGCCTTGGCGGCTATTATAAGGAAAGTGCTCGTTATTTCCCTTACACCAGAGAAAGTTCAGGAGCTTTTAATACTGTCCCTTGTTACCCTTTCCCTGGGGCTTGTTTTTTGGCTTATATATCGTGTTGAGGCAAGGAAGTGGAAATCAAAAAGGCTGGAAAGTAAGGCATATTTCACCTCACCATTGCTATTATAATTTAGTTCAGGGATGCTATAATATAAAACTCTATGGAGAAGAAATTAGAGAAGTATTATAGGGAAATAAGCATAGAGGAGCTAAAAGCTCTCCTTGAAAAAAAACTTTCAAGCATTGCTCCTACAATGGAGTATACAAGAAACCTAATCTTGGATGCAAAAATGCTTTTTAGAATACTTTTTGATGAAGAATTTGACCTAAAAGAAGAAGCCAAAAGGGATTTTATATCAGCCCTCCTTTATCTTATAGAGGATAAGGATTCCATATACGACCGCATTCCTATAATAGGCTATTGGGATGATCATAAACTTATAAAGTACGTAAAGGATAAGCACAAGGAAGAAATAAACAGATACTTTTCTCAAACTAAGCATTTTATAGCCAATTATTTCTGATGTTGTGGTTTTTGGTTTACAGACTTTTTCAAGCTTTTATTACCCTTTTAGGAGTTACCTTTTTGTCCTTTTTGATTATAAAATTGGCTCCTGGAGATTACCTTGATCAACTTAGGCTAAATCCCCAGATTTCGGAAGAAACCATAGAAGCCTTAAAAAGGCAATATGGCCTTGATCAAAACCTCTTTGTGCAGTACATAAAATGGCTATTGTCTGCCCTTACCTTTGACCTTGGTTATAGCTTTCAGTATCACGCTCCCGTATCAGACCTTATAAGGGAAAGGATAGGAAATACTTTGCTTTTAACGGTAAGCTCCACTCTTCTTTCTTGGTTTATAGCTATACCCCTTGGGCTTTTGGCAGGGTTAAAGGAAAACAAGCTTCCCGATAAAATTATAAGGGCCTACAGCTATACCTTTATGTCCTTTCCCTCCTTTTTCTTAGCCTTTATAATACTCCTTATTGTTTCAAAGACAGGAAATCTACCCGTTGGTGGAATCCATAGCCCCAATTTTAACGAGCTTAGTTTATTGGGTAAAATACTGGACTTGTTAGCCCATATGCTTGTACCAGTATTAACCCTTACCCTTGTATCCTCCGCTGGGCTTATAAGGCTTATGAGAAGTAGTGTTATAGAGATAAAGAATAGTCCTATGGTGGTTATGCTAAGGGCAAAGGGAGTATCCCAATGGGTAATTGTAAAGCATATACTTAAAAACGCCATGAACCCTTTTACCACTCTTATAGGTTATGAAATAGCTGGCCTTCTTTCTGGTGCGGCCCTTATTGAAATAATAGTGGGTTGGCCTGGGCTTGGAACTTTAATGCTTGATGCTGTCTTGTCACAAGACCTTTTTCTGGTTATGGGTGGGCTATACATTGGCACCATAATGCTACTTGTAGGAAACTTAATTGCCGATATACTTTTAGCAATAATAGACCCAAGAGTTAGAGAAAGGGAAATAATAAAATAGGAGGTTTAACCATGGCAAAGGTGGCTATTATATTGGCAGAAGGTTTTGAAGAGGTTGAAGCCGTTGCTCCCATTGACGTGCTAAGACGTGCTGGTGTTGAAGTAATAGTTACCGGACTTACAAAGGATCCAGTGGTGAGCGCAAGAAATTTAAAAATATTGCCCGATGCTACCATAGACGAGCTAAATCCCGAGGAGCTTGATATGGTTATACTACCCGGTGGTGCCGGTGGAGTGGAAAAGCTAAAACAAGATCCAAGAGTGGAAAAGCTAATAAAAGCTATGCAGGAAAAGAAGAAAGTGATAGGAGCCATATGTGCAGCACCAACAGCCCTTGCAAAGTTTGGTATTATTGAGGGTAAAAAAGTAACCCTTTACCCTTCCCTTGTGGAAGAAATAGGATCAGCTCAATTCTTAAACGAGCCCGTTGTAGAGGATGATAACATAATCACAAGTCAAGGACCTGGAACAGCCTTGGAGTTTAGCCTAAGATTGGCAGAAAAACTCGTGGGAAGAGAAAAAGCAAAGGAAATAGCAAGGAGGATGCTGGTTAGATATTGATGCTACAGGTAAGGGTAAAGCCAGGGGTAGAAGACAAAATAAGGGGCTTTTTTCCATGGGTATATAAACCAGAAATAATAGGCTATTCCAGAAAACCAAAAAAAGGAGAGCTTGCGGTAGTTAGGGACTATGCTGGCAAGTTCTTAGGATATGGTTATATAAACCCATCTGCCAACATAAGCATAAGAATACTATCCTTTGAAAAGGAAGAACCTATAACCGAAGATCTTATAAGAAAAAGGATAAAGAAAGCTCTTGATTACAGAAGAAGCCTTCATATTGATAGTAACGCCTAAAGGCTTATCCATTCGGAGGGTGATTTACTGCCGGGGCTTGTTGTGGATGTTTACGGCCCATATGTAGTGGTAGAGTTTACCACTTATGGGATGAGCAAGCTCAAAGATTGGGTAATTCCCGCCCTAATAGACCTTTTAAAGCCAAAGGGAATATACCAAAAGGTTAGCGAATATGTGGCCTCTGTAGAAGGAATAGAGGAAAAGGAAGGAATAATATATGGGGAAGTTCCAGAGGAGGTTATCCTTTGGGAGCACGACCTTAAATTCATAGTAAACATACCAGAAGGACAAAAAACTGGCTTTTTTCTTGATCAAAGAAAAGCAAGGAAGATTATAAGGAACTTTGTAAAACAAGGAGCGGAGGGATTAGACCTTTTTTGCCATACAGGGAATTTTGCACTAAATATGATAAAAGCTGGAGCATCAAAGGTTTTAGCAGTGGATATATCTTCTAAGGCTATAGAACTTGGAAAGAAAAATGCGGAGCTTAATCAAATCTCTGGGATTGAGTGGCTTGAAGCCAACGTGTTTGATATACTAAAGAAGCTTATTTCAGAAGGTAGAAGTTTTGATATTGTAGTTATTGATCCACCGTCTTTTGCCAAAAACAGGGCCGCCATTCCCAACGCACTAAGGGGGTATAAGGAACTTATCCTTAGGGGTATACAGCTTACAAAGCCTGGTGGATATCTTGCCGTATACTCTTGCTCCTTTCATATAACAAGGGAGCACCTTTTAGAGGTTCTCATATCTGCCGCAAGAGATGCCAGAAGGCAGCTTAGAGTGGTGGCAGAAAGCTTTCAGGACCTTGATCATCCATGGATCTTACAAATACCTAATACCCTCTATCTAAAGGGAATATACGTGGAGGTGCTTTAATGGAAATAAAACACGCCCTTATTATGGGAGCTATAGAAGGTATTACCGAGTTTTTGCCCATATCCTCTACAGGACATTTAATCCTTACAGCCCATATACTCGGAATACCCCATGATGATTTTACAAAAAGCTTTGAAATATCCATTCAGTTTGGTGCCATACTGGCCGTGGCTATTTTATACTGGCATAGACTAATTAGGGACTTGGAGGTCTGGAAAAGGATAATCATAGCCTTTATACCTACAGGCTTGATGGGTTTTAGCTTATATAAGTTTATAAAGGGATACCTAATAGGAAATGATCTTGTGGTTGTAATTGCCTTAGTCTTAGGTGGTATTTTTTTACTCTTTGCCGATAGGCTTTGTGAAAAATATTGTTATGCTTGGGATGCAAAGGATATTAGTTATCAAAGGGTTTTAGCTATAGGACTATTTCAAAGCCTTGCCATGATCCCGGGGGTTTCTCGCTCTGGCGCAACCATAATTGGTGGCATGCTAATGGGATTAAATAGAAAAGCGGCTGCAGAATTTTCCTTTCTTTTGGCAGTTCCAACAATGCTTGTAGCCATGAGCTACGACCTTTATAAATCCCATAAAAGTTTTCAAGCACAGGAATGGTATATACTCCTTCTGGGGTTTATAACTTCCTTTATCTTTGCCCTTTTAAGTGTAAAGCTCTTACTTAGACTTCTTCAAAGATACTCTTTTGTGCCTTTTGGAGTTTATAGGATTCTCGTTGGGC
>CALLAD010000147.1 GCA_938002625.1 uncultured Aquificaceae bacterium | reverse complement strand
CTCTTCCTTTAGATGGTCTGATGGTTCTATTCCCTTCTTTAGGATTACAAAAGCTTTTATTGCTTCTCCTTTTATCTCGTGGGGTTTACCTATGACGGCAGCCTCTGCCACTGCTGGGTGGTCTACAAGGGCGCTTTCTACCTCCATAGTTCCTATTCTGTGTCCTGCCACATTTAGTACATCATCGGCACGTCCGAGGATCATTATATAACCCTCTTCATCGTAGGTAGCAAGGTCCCCAGCAAAGTAGTACCCTGGGATCGTATTCCAATACTTTTCATATCTATCGGGCTCACCCCAGCAAGTTCTTAACATAGAAGGCCAAGGCGTTTTTATAACAAGGTTGCCTACCGTGTTAGGTGGAAGTTCTTTGCCATTGCTATCTACCACGGCTACCTCTATTCCAAAGTAAGGCTTTCCAGCTTTTCCAGGCTTAGCTGGATAGGAGGGTATGGTGGTTATCATGTGCATTCCCGTTTCTGTCTGCCACCACGTATCCACTATTACGCACTTTTCTCTGCCTATGTGTTTGTAGTACCAATGCCAAGCTTCTGGATTAATGGGTTCTCCAACGCTACCAAGTATCCTAAGGGAGGATAGATCATACTTTGCAGGCCATTCTTCTCCATATCTCATAAACATCCTTATGGCTGTTGGAGCTGTGTAGAAAACATTAACCCTGTACTTTTCCACATAGCTCCACCATCTTCCTGGGTTTGGGTAATCGGGAGCTCCTTCTGTAATCAAAGATGTTGCTCCGCATGCGAGAGGTCCATAGACTATATAGCTGTGTCCTGTTATCCAACCTATATCGGCGGTACACCAATATAAGTCATCATCCTTAAGGTCAAAGGTTATTTTTGTTGTGAAATAAGTGCCTACCATATAGCCCCCAGTGGTGTGTAAAACTCCCTTGGGCTTGCCCGTGGTTCCAGAAGTATAAAGTATGAAAAGGGGATCCTCTGCGTCCATTTGTACAGGTTCACACTCAGGAGAGCTATTTCTTATCAATTCATCAAAGCTTACAAAAAGCCCGCTTGAGCCATTCAGCACGTCACCATCCCTGTCCCAAACAATAACCTTTTCTACAAAGCTAAGGCCATCTATTGCCCTTTGGGCTACGGCAAAAAGGTCTACCTTTTTACCCCTTCTTTTTGTGTAGCTTGCCGTTATTAAAACTTTTGCTTTGGCATCTTCTATTCTTAACCTAAGAGCGCCTTCACTAAAGCCGGCAAAGACTACGCTATGTATGGCACCTATCCTTGCACAAGCCAGCATGCAAGCAATGGCTTCTATGGTATTTGGCATGTATATGGAAACCCTGTCACCCTTCTTTACACCCAAGGATTTAAGACCGTTGGCTATTCTATTTACAAGCTCAAGAAGCTCGCCGTAGGTTACCTTTTTTTCTTTATTATCCTCGTCCACGAATATATAAGCTAATTTATTACGCTTACCATTCATTACATGCCTGTCTAAGCAGTTATATGTTATGTTAGTTTTTCCATTAAGAAACCATTTTGCGTAGGGATAATTCCATTCTAAAACCTTATCCCATTTTTTAAACCATATTAAATCCTCCGCCACCTTTGCCCAAAAGGCTTCCCTGTCCCTTATAGATTCTTGATATAGGCTTTCATAGTCTTTTATCCATGCCTTCTCCACTATGTTGGCTGGTGGATAAAACTTTTCTTCTACTTTTAGATGTACTTGTTCCATGGCTTAAACCTCCTATTTCTCTTGTATATATAAAATTATAATCTCCATTTAACTTAAATTCCCTTGAAATATGCGGAATTTCAAAAGTTTATGACAAATATCGCATAATTTTATTAAAAGAGAAACTAATTCTCTTCAAAGGGATTTACCTTTTTCCAAACCCCTTCTTCCTTAAGGTAAACATCTTCAATTCTTCTAAAATTTAGTTTCCTTAAGGATTTGTATTCCTTAAAGTTTTCCAAGAAGCTCTTTAGATGTTCTTTATTATCAAAATAGAGTAGGTCCCTCCCTTCTCTTGCCACCGCGTAGTCATCCTCTGGCTTTACAAAAGCGCCGCATACGGGACATCTTGTTCCCTTCTGTGGTAATGGTGGTGGCTTTATTTTCCATTCCCTTTTCTCCATAAAAGCATAAAAGGCTATAGCAAGCACCACGCAAAAAACAAAGGCATCTACTGCAAAGGATGCAAAAGGTGACAAGAGATTGCCCAAATAACCAAAAATAGATACAAGTATGCCGCCTACCGTTACAAAAGCGGTGATAAATACATACTTGAGGGCTATCTCCTTGAAGATAAACAGCAAGACAAAGCCAAAGCTAAACATTTCTAATAGCCTTGCGAATACTATAAGAATATGCCCAATGGTTACTGGGTCAAAGTTCATTTTGTTGGGTCCTTGTCATGCCTTATGTAAGGTACATTTTTTATGTTCTTTAGCCTATTAATGAAATATTCCCTGTTTTTCTCAGAAAAAATCATACCCAAAAGCCCAGTTAAAAAACCAGATAGAACCACGAGCCCAACTATGATGCCCGTCAGCTTCTTTTTTTGTTCCTGCGTCATATATTACTACCTCCATATAAATAAAAAAAGCCCCCAGAGGGGCCAAGGTAAAAAGGTGCACCACCACTTTTAAACATGAGTATGGTATCCCTTGTAGTAAGCATAAGGGTGCCAGTCATCGGGAACCTCTACTGGATATTTCTTAAAGTTATTAGGTCCTATTGGCGTGGTGGTCATAGTCCACTCAAGAGAAGGAGATCCCCAAGGATTGTCAGAAGCCTTTGGACCTTTTAAGCTCTTTATCCAGTTGATCAAAGATAGTAATATTCCAACTGTCATTATAAGGGCTCCTACTGTTTGTATTTGCATTAGTTGTATCCATTCGGGTATAGGTGGATAGTCTGGATATCTTCTTGGCATACCTTCTGCCATTCCTATATACATTTGGAAGAAGAACATAATGTTTGCTCCTATGAGCGTAAGCCAAAAGCTAAGCTTTCCAAGGCTTTCGGAGAACATTCTTCCAGTAACCTTTGGATACCAGTAGTAAATTCCACTAAAGGCTCCAAAAGTCAAAGCCATACCAAGCACATAATGGAAATGTCCTACTACGAAAAGGGAATCGGATACGCCAAGGTCTATGGAAACCATGGCGTTGGGAATACCCGTAAGTCCACCTATTAGGAACATTAGAATTCCGCCAAGGGTGAAAAGCATGGGTGTGTTGTATCTTATGGCGCCTTTATGGAGGGTTGCCACCCAGTTAAAGATCTTTATACCAGTTGGAACAGCAACAAACAAGGTTGTATAAGAGAAAAGTACTCTAAGCCAGTCTGGTACACCAGAAACAAACATATGATGAACCCATGTTTCAAAACCTACAAAGGCTATGGCGTATATGGCAAGAGCCATAGAGATATAACCAAATATGGGTTTTCTTGACATGGTGGAGATAACCTCGGAGAAAACTCCAAAGGCTGGTAATATCATAACGTACACAACGGGATGGGAGTAGAACCAAAGAAGGTGTTGGTAAAGTAAGGGATCACCACCCAGCAAGGGATTGTAAAAGTTTGTGCCAAGGTATTTGTCGGTAAAGAGAAGAATAACGCTTCCCATCAGGGATGGAACACCAAAAAGCTGTATCAAGCTTGCGGCCATTACGGCATGTACAAAAAGGTTAAGCTTGGTCCAGCCCAGACCTTTTGCTCTCATGCTTACGATGGTGGTTATCATGTTCACAGATCCAGCCGTGGAGGATATGCTGTACAGGAGAACAATAAGGACATAAAGAGAGGTTGGTCCTGCGTTGTCGTTCATAGAATAGGGAGCATACCCTGTCCAAAGCATCTTTATCCAGTTTGCAGGTATAAGGGTCAAAAGGACCAAAAGGCTTGCTCCAAAGAAGGACCAATAGCTAAAAGCATTTAACCTTGGAAAAGCCACATCCCTCGCGCCTATCATAAGGGGAACAAGGAAGTTGGCAAAACCACCCATCCATACGGTCACGGCCCACCATAAAAGCATCACCGCACCGTGGCCCGTAAGGACGTAATTATAAAGGTCTGCTCCCTCTTGCCCAAACATGCTTGGCAGTTGTATGCCGGGGGCTGTTTGCTCAAATCTGATGATTAGGCCAAAAAGACCAGCCACTACAAAAAAGACGAGGCTGGTTATAAAGTACAGCATGCCAACCTTCTTATGGTCTGTGGTAAAGATCCACTCCTTTA
>CALLAD010000146.1 GCA_938002625.1 uncultured Aquificaceae bacterium | reverse complement strand
TGTCTCCGCCCATGCCATATGTTCTGGAAAAGCGTTTAAGTCTATCCCTATAACTCCATAGGCTTTGGTTATCTCTATGGGTGGAAATTCTTCCTCTATTGTAAATTTAGCGTAATAATTTCCATTCTCTAAATTTATTTCTACACTATAGGCTTTACCAGAAAAGGCTATGGCTTTTATTTCCTTTTCTCTTTTTCCCGCTGATATTCTTGCATAGATGTATTTCCTTCTATCTGTATTAATGCGTAAAAATAAACCATTTTCTTTCACCTCTATTCTTAAATTTAGATTGCCTTTAAAATGTGCTTGTCCTCTACTATAAAGATTACCTTCTCTTTTCTCTTTCCATTTTCTTTTCAATTCTTCATACTTCTTTCCATTTATATGCTTCTTTTGTAGTTGTTTAAACAATTTTCTTCCACCAAAAATTACTTTCCTTAAGCTTCTTCCAAGTTCTTTTCTACTACTGATTAAGGCTTGTGCTTTTTGTATAGCTCCTACAGAATATAAAGAGTTTAAACCGAACAATTTCATAAGTTCTGGTCTTAAAACTTTTTCATTTACTCCTTCAAGTAATCTTTTATAAGCATATCTATAAGCAGATGACCATCTTCTCATTAAGTTTTTTAGGATCCCTATATCTTGCGGATTATCAAATAAAAGCTTGGCATGTATTGTTCTCATCTGTTGATATGATAGCTCTAAATATTTTTCTTGTCAAGTAGTTTGAAATGCCGAGATTTTTGGAACACTCTCGCTTAATATTATATTCTTGTGAAAGGAGATAAGTTTTTAAAATTGTTGCAAATACAGAACCTTGAGCTTGAAATAACAAGGGTGAATAATTCCATAAAGAAATTACAGGGACAAGCGGAAGACCTTATAGCACGCATAGAAAAGTTAAAGGAAGAAAGGGAAAGACTTATAAAAAGAATAGAAGAATTGAAGCGAGAAATAGAAAAACATAAAGTAGCCATAGAGGAGTGTAAAAAAAGACTAAGAAGGGCAGAAGAGACATTAAAGCTTGTTAAAAAAGCGGAGGAATACAAAGCCCTTTTAAGGGAAAAGGCAAGGAACGAAGACTGTATTATAAAGCTAATAAATAACCTAAGGGCTTTAGAGGAAGAGATAAGGGCTTTGGAGGAAAAGAGGGAAGACAAAAGGAGAATAAAGCAAATAGAAGAGCTTACGGAAGAGCTTTCCGATGTAAGATATTCCCAGTCCAGATTGCAAGATAAACTTGAAGGTCTTAAAAGTAATCTTGAAAAAATAAAGGAAGAGACAGAAAGAGAAATATGGTTGGAATACGAAAACCTTAAAAGGAAATATGGATTGCCCATAATCCTTCCAGTAGATTCCATGGGATCCTGTGCCCATTGTGGAACCAAGCTGCCTTCAGCTTTGTATTCAAGGGTTATACAGGGCGAAGTAGTAGTTTGCCCTTCATGCGGCAGGTTTGTATACTATGAAAGGGAAGCTTAAGAAATTAGCATTAGATTACGACCCTTATATGCTTTTAGCCTTAGCCCTTTTGTGCTTCATAGGTCTTGTAGGTACTTATAGCGCCACATACAAAGGAGGAGTTTCCCCCCTTTTTTATAAGCAAGTCTTTTCTATGATAGTTGGTTGGTTTTTGATATTCCTACTATCAAGGATAAACTTTAGGACTTTTTATGACCTTGCCCCCCTTATATACTTCTTTAATCTTTTCTTGCTTGTACTTGTTCCCCTTTTTGGAAAGACTGTCTATGGTGCCAAAAGATGGCTTGATCTTGGGCCCATAAGCCTTCAACCTTCAGAGCTTTTTAAATTTTCCCTTGCCCTTTTTTCCATATATGTTTTAAGCCATACTAAAAAGCTATTTAGCAAAGAATCCGCCATACTATTTTTTGCTTTTGCCATACCTACCCTTCTAACTATAAAACAGCCAGACCTTGGCACGGCTATTATATATGCCTTTATACTATCCCTTGCCCTTTTCTTATTCGGAATAAAGATAAGATACTTTATCTTAGCTGGTTTTCTGCTTTTAATATCTTCTCCCTTTTTATGGCACTTTCTGAAAGATTACCAAAAAGCCCGTATTCTTGCCGTGCTTGATCCCTATGAAGATTACCATGGTAGCGGTTATCAGCTTATTCAATCCACCATAGCCGTTGGCTCTGGTAACATTACGGGAAAGGGCTTTCTAAGTGGCACTCAATCCCATCTTCTCTTTTTACCCGAAAAGCATACGGACTTTATTTTTGCCCTTATAGCGGAGGAGTGGGGCTTTTTGGGTGCTTTTGTTCTTACCTTTGCGCTTTTTTTCCTTTTCTACAGAACAATAAACTATGCAATAAAAATGCCAAAGGGGTTGGAAAGAATTTACCTTGGTGTTTTTGCTGGACTATGGCTTTTCCAAACCTCTGTTAACCTTCTTATGACCATGGGATGGGCTCCTGTGGTGGGAGTTACTTTGCCCTTCATAAGTTATGGTGGTAGCAGTTTAATTACCTTCTCCCTCTTTATAGGTCTCCTTTTCTCAGTGCTTAGGGAATACAGGAATAAACCCATAAAGTTTGAAAGTGGTTAAAGGTCTTTACATTCACATACCCTTTTGCTCTTACAAATGCCCGTACTGTGACTTTGTTTCTATAATTGACCCAGGAGCAGACCATGAAGAGTACTTAGATCTAATCTTAGAAGAGTTAAAGCTATACAAAGACCTTAACCTTAGGCTAAAAACCATCTATTTTGGTGGGGGAACTCCTTCTTTAGTAAATCCAAGGTTTTACGCAGTCTTCCTTAAAAAGCTTTCGGATTTTATAGATATATCAAGGGTGGAAGAAATAAGCATTGAATGTAATCCAGAGAACTATAAACTGGAGGACTATAGATTCTTAAGGGAAATTGGCTTCAATAGGATAAGCCTTGGTGGACAAAGTCTAAGGGAAGAAGGATTAAAAGCCTTGGGGAGGCATCATTCTGTAAGGGATGTATACAACGCCCTTAGGCTTGCTCACAAGGCTGGCTTTGAAAATATAAACTTGGATATAATATACGGCTATCCTTCACAAACCCTTAAGGATCTGCAACAGGAAATAAGTCAACTAAAATACCTTCCTTTAACCCACCTTTCCTTCTATCTTCTTACTCCTTACGAAGATACACAAATCGGACAGCTTTATAGCAAAGGTCTTTTGGAGCTTCCAAAGGAGGATACCATAGCAGATATGTACAATCTCATATGCGATGCCCTTGAGGCTATGGGCTTTTTACACTATGAAATTTCCAACTTTGCACTTCCCGGGTATGAATGTAAGCATAATCTTCTCTATTGGACTCATGAGGAGTTTTTGGGTCTTGGAGTTTCTGCATGGAGCTTTGTGGGAGATGTAAGATTTGGTAATACAAGAAATATAAAGCTTTATAAAGATCTTATAAAAGAAGGTAAAAAACCAGTGGAGTATCAAGAAAAACTTGAGGAAAGGGAAAAGCTCTTTGACTATTTTTTTGTAGCCCTTAGAACAAGGAGGGGTATTGAAAAGAACTTACTCCCAGAAATTCCAGAAAGTCTTAGAGATTTCTTTGAGGAAGAAGGAGATAGATGGCGATTAAACAGAAGGGGTATGCTACTAATAAACGAAATTCTCCTATATCTTAAGGATATGTTTTATATTTTATAAACATGCTGAGCAGGAGGGATTTTCTCAAAACTTCAGGCATCCTTGCTACCGCTTATCTTTTGCCCTCGTGTGCTGGAGCTTCTTCAAGGGGAACCTTTTTAAACCTTTTACCAGAGCAAAAGGAAATAGAAATAGGAAAGTCTTATGTACCCTATACCATAGAGGAGTTTAATGGCCTTTATCCCGACAGGGAAGTTCAAAACTATGTAAGAGATATAGGCTTAAGACTTGCAAGCAAGGCAGAAAGAAGGCTTCCCTATGAGTTTTATATGGTTAACTCTTCTGTAATAAACGCCTTTGCCCTTCCTGGTGGACCTGTTATGATAACAAGGGGTCTTGTGCTAAAGCTAAACTCAGAAAGTGAACTTGCCAACGTGCTTACCCACGAGCTTGGGCATATAAACGCAAGGCATCATGCAAGATTCCTTGAAAAACAGTTTGGGCTAAGCCTTCTACTAAACATAGGTGCCCTCCTTTTGGGAGATAAACCCTATGCGCAAGCCATTTTACAATTTGGTGAAATTGGTGCTGGACTCTTAACCCTTAAGTTTAGTAGAGATCAGGAGAGGGAAGCGGATAGGTATGGTTTGGTTTATGCCTATAGGGCTGGATATGATCCTATGGGTATGATTAGAGTTTTTGAACTTTTTAAATCTATGGAGCGTACCAGACCACCAGAATGGCTATCCACTCACCCTTTACCAGAAACGAGAATAGTGGAAGCAAGGAAAATTATAGAAAATCTTAAGCCAACGGGAAGGCTTAT
>CALLAD010000145.1 GCA_938002625.1 uncultured Aquificaceae bacterium | reverse complement strand
TTAGCAGAAAAACTATAATTATGCCTATAATCCATTTAATCATGTAATATAAAATAGTTAACTCAATGGAAGATATCAAGTGGGTTATTAATCGCCTTGGACTTTACTGGCATTATATTTTAATTAGCCTTCTTGGTTCTATTTTTGAAGCTACTGGCACCGCTGGTATAAGCCTTCTTATAAAGTCTCTGGTAGATAAAATTTTTCTTCTTAAAGATGGGGGTGAAATACTAAAAATAGTACTCATGCTTATGGCTCTTGTTTTACTCTCTCAGCTTGGGAATTTTCTAACCAGCTTTTTTTCTGCCCTTTATACGGAAAAGGAGATGGTAAAGCTAAGGAAGGAAGCTTTCACAAAACTTTTAAGGGCAGACTACTCTGCCTTTTTGGGTGTGCTTCCAGGGGAGTTTGCTTCAAGGGTTTTATCGGATATGCAGCTCTATAAAAACCTAATAGGCTCTTATGTAGTCAAGCTAATAAGGGATCCTATAACGGTGATCTTTTTAATTGGAGTTTTACTTTACAGGGATTGGCTTCTTACCCTTGCCCTTGGATTGCTAATACCTGTTCACTTTGCTACCGTAAAATATTTTGGCGGTAAAAGGGGAAAGTACATAGAAAGAACTCAAAAGGGTTTTGCCCATGTAACCGACAAGGTTTTTAGCTCCTTTGTTGGTTTTGAAAGTATAAGGAGCTTTAAAGCACAAGAAACCTTTGAAAAAATATTTAACCTTTTGAATAAAACCCTTTTTAGATCAAGCTTAAAGTCTCATCTTTACTTTGCCTTAAACTCGGTTTTTAACTATACTTTTGGCTATTCTGTAGTTGCTCTGGTTATTATCTATGGTGGTTATAGGATTGCCGAAGGTAGTATAACGCCCGGAGATTTTATTTCCTACCTTACTGCCCTTGTGTTTTTACAAAATCCACTTATGGAGGCTCAAAAGGGAATTATGGAGTTTAGATCCTCTCTTCCCGTGGTGGCAAGAATAAGGGAGCTTTTAAATCTAAGGGAGGAGTATGATGGTCATGTTAGCATAAAAGAGTACAAGAAAGAAATAGTAGTGGATAATTTGAGGGTAAACCTTGGAAAAAGGGAATTGCTAAAAAATATAAACCTTAGAATTACGAAGGGAGAAAAACTGGGCATAATGGGAGATACAGGCTCTGGGAAAAGTACCCTTCTTAGAGTTTTGTCGGGTCTTTTGCCTTACTCGGGTAGCGTTAAATTGGATGGTGTGGAGCTAAGGGATATAAAAAGGGAAGATTTAAGAGATATTTTACTTTTGCTTTCTCAGGATTCTTTTGTCTATCCAGGCACGGTAAGGGAAAACTTGCTTATAGCTGGAGAGAAGGAAGATAGAAAGCTTTTGGAAGCTCTTAGATTGGCAGCTTGTGATTTTGTAAAAAACCTTGATCAGTATGTAGACCCTAAGAGCCTTTCTGGTGGTGAAAAACAAAGGCTTGCCCTTGCGAGGGTTTTTCTAAAATCGCCGCAGATAATACTACTTGATGAAGCCACTTCTGCCCTTGATGCCAAAAGGGAGGAAGAAATCTTAAACAATCTCTTTAAGACTTTTGAAGACAGGACTTTCCTTATCGTTGCCCACAGATTTTCAAACCTTCTTAGGTGTGATAGGGTAATAGTTATAAGGGAGGGAAGTATAGTCTTTGAAGGAGAACCAAGGGAGGCTATTGATTATTTCCTTCAAAGTCCGTAGATGGCTATTTTGTATTTTTCCGCGAGTTTTTCCATTTTTTCCCTTTCTAAAAGGTAAACTTTGCCAGCCTCTAAAAAAAGAGCATCACCCTTTATCTTTTTAATAACTTCAAGGGTTTTGGGTCCAACCGTTGGAACATCTATGCGGAAGTCTTGACTTTTTCTCGCCGTTTTTATAACTCTACAACCTTTGCCCGCCAACTCACCCGCCCTCTCTATAGCCTTTTGGGTACCTTCCATAGCCTCTACACTAACCACCGCTTTGTCCTTTACCACTATTGTTTGACCTATATCAAGGCTTGCTATCTCCCTTGCTATTGGAAAGCCCCAAAGGCCATCCTCCATAGCCTCTTGAGAAGGATCAAAGGAAGATATTCTTCCCTTTGGTGCCAATAGGTCTTCCAAAAAGGGCCTTGGATCTGGAAATTCAAAACCCATACTTTCCAATTCTTCTATTAAAGTCTTTACTATAGTCTGTGGCTTTTTGTCCTTTGATTTTTTTAGAATCTTAAGGGCCAGCTCATCAAGGGTTAAAAGATTGGAAAAGATAAGGCTATGCTCAAACTTGCCGAGTAGAACCATATCCTTTATTCCCTTTTTTTCAAGAGTTTTTACTAATCTACCTACCTTTCCCAAAGGTATATACTCATCACTTGGCAGGTCTGTTATGCCTTTAACGCCCACAACAAAAACTTCTATACCCTTTTCCTTGGCCTTTTTTAGGAAAACTTTTGGTAAATCTCCCGAACCAGCTACAAGACAAAGCTTCATAGGGCGGGCCTATCTATAAGCTTAAGAAATTCTTCCCTTGTTCTCAGATCGCTTAAAAAGATACCCCTGAGGGCTGATGTAACGGTAAGATGCCCCGGCGACATAACACCCCTCATGGACATGCAAAGGTGTTCCATCTCCAAAACCACGGCAACACCCTTGGGCTTCAACTGACTTGCCAAGAAGTCGGCAATTTCATTGGTAAGCCTCTCCTGAACCTGTGGCCTTAGGGCAAAAGCTCTTACACTCCTTACAAGCTTGGAAAGACCACACACTATACCATCGGGTATGTACGCAATATGGGCTTTTCCAAAAAAAGGTAAAAGGTGATGCTCACAAAAGGAGTATATGGCTATATCTTTTACAAGCACCATTTCATTGTAGTTTCCAAATTCTTCAAATAGTTTGAAATTAAAAGTTTTCTGTTTTTCAAAGTCTTCCCACATGCGGGCTACTCTATCGGGAGTTTCTAAAAGACCTTCTCTGTTTGGGTCTTCTCCTATGCCTTCCAGAAAGAGCCTTATGGCTTGCTTTATTTTTTCCTTATCTATTGGCATAAGAGTATTATATAACAGACTACCTTTTTCTTAGAAGGAATAAACTGTAAAGGGCTGGTATTAGAAAAAGGGCAGTTAAAAAGGAAGAGATAACACCACCGATTAATAGATTTGGATTAGATAAGCTTTTAGAATAATCGGATTTATACTTAAGGGCCCTTTTCA
>CALLAD010000144.1 GCA_938002625.1 uncultured Aquificaceae bacterium | reverse complement strand
GAAAGCTCTGTATTTCCTTTGGCAGCTGAGATATTATCCATTCTATATCCTCTATAAAGCCCATATCAAGCATTCTATCGGCTTCATCAAGGACAAAAAACTTTAAATTTTCAAGGTTAATAAGCCCCCTTGTTATAAGGTCTTTGAGCCTTCCCGGCGTTCCAATTACTATGTTTGGAACTGTTCTCTGTAAAAGCTCTACGTCCTTCCTTACTGGTGTGCCTCCATAAAAGCTAAAAACCCTAAGGCCCTTGTACTTGGAGAGTTTGTATAACTGCTCTTTTACCTGAAGGGCCAATTCTCGTGTGGGTGTCATTATAAGGGCCACGGTACCATCTTCCTTTCTAGCTCCCTCTACTATGGGTATGCCAAAGGCTGCTGTTTTACCCGTCCCCGTTGCAGCTTGCCCCATAAGGTCATAACCCTTTAAGGCTAAGGGAATTGCTTCCTTTTGTATGGGTGTTGGTTTTTCAAAACCCATATCTTTTAAGGCTTTTTGAACTGGTAAGCTTAGCTGTGAAAAATTAAACTCCATAAATCCTCCTTTCTAAAACTTTAATTATAGGCTAAAAGAAAATTTATATCTTGATTTATGATATACTTTAAAAATCCAAAGCTTAGGAGGTTTCAAGTGGCAAACATCGTAATAACTCCTATGACCTTTAGACCTGTTTATGAATTGGATGCGGAAATAGTAGAGCGTAAGGGAATAGGCCATCCAGACACTATATGCGATTATTTGGCGGAAAACCTTTCAAGGGAGCTATGTAAATGGTACCTTTCCGAGTACGGTGCCATTATGCATCATAACGTGGACAAGGCTCTCCTTGTTGGGGGTGTTGCCAGAGCTGAGTTTGGTGGTGGAGAGGTTATAGAGCCCACAGAAATATACTTGGTTGGCAGGGCTATATTGGAAAGGGATAATAAAAAATTGGATGCCCACGAATTGGCCACAGAAAGCGCCAAAAGGTGGCTAAGGGAGAATATAAAAAATCTTGATGTGGATAAGCATGTAAGGATACATACAAGGATAAAACCGGGTAGCAAGGATCTGGTAGAGCTTTTTGAAAGATTCCAAAAGAAGGGCGAAATACCTTTGGCAAACGATACATCTTTTGGTGTAGGTTATGCACCCTTAGATGATCTTGAAAGGGCTGTATTTGAGGCAGAAAGGTTTTTAAACTCTCCCGAAATGAAAAGCCAGCACCCAGAAATAGGTGAAGATATAAAGGTTATGGGTGTGCGTGTGGGGGATAGGTATAGGCTTACCATAGCCTTAGCTTTTGTGGGCAAGTACATTAAAAACATAGATGAATACTTCCAAAGAAAGGAGGAAATTCATAGAAAGGTTAGGGATAGAGTTAGAAATCTAATAGGAAAAGATGTAGAAGTCTTTATAAATACTGCCGATAGTAAAGAGGAGAATTCCGTGTATATCACGGTTACTGGCACATCGGCAGAACAAGGAGACGATGGACAAGTAGGAAGGGGAAATAGGGTAAATGGACTTATAACGCCCTACAGACCCATGAGCCTTGAAGCCGCCGCAGGCAAGAATCCCATATCCCACATAGGAAAAATCTATAATAGGGTTGCAAACCTTATAGCAGAAAGGGTGGTTAAAGAGATAGAAGAGGTGGAAGAGGCATACTGTTATATAGTTTCCCAAATAGGAAAGCCCATAAACGAGCCACAAGTTTTGGATGTAAGCGTAAGAACAAAAAGGGATATAAAGGTCCTTGAAGAGAGAATAAGAAAAATAGCCAAAGAGGAACTTGAGCGTATGCCACAAACTTGGAAAGGTTTTGTGGAAGGAATTTATCCAGTAGCTTGACCTTTATCACAAAGTTTTGTGGCTTTTTATTAAAAATGCTAAAATTAAATTATGGAGTACATAGGCCTTTTAATCTTCTTCCTTATAGCTCTCTTTGTAGGTTTTGCCTTTAGCTTCCTTAATGACCTGCTTGGACCAAAAACAAGGGAAAAGATGGAGGGATACCCTTATGAATGCGGTGTTCCAGTCTATGACCCAGAGGCAAGGGGAGTTTTCAAGCAGGGCTATTACCTTCTTGGCATATCTTTGATCCTCTTTGACATAGAGGTTGCCTTTCTTTTTCCGTGGGTTGTAGTCTTCCAAGAGGTAGGACTTTTTGGACTAATTGGGGCTTTGGTGTTTATATTTATACTTACCCTTGGGCTTGCCTACGAATGGAAAAAGGGAGCCCTAAGGTGGCAATTTTAGTAGGCTTGGCAAAAAGGAGGTGAAGAGATGGCAATGCTTAATTCCAATGGTTTTGTTCTAACTACGGTGGATGAACTTTTAAGCTGGGGTAGGCGTAATGCCCTTTGGCCTCTTACCATAGGGCTTGCCTGTTGCGCAATAGAGATGATGCACTCCGCTGCCTCAAGGTTTGACCTTGACAGGCTCGGAGTTATATTCAGGGCTTCTCCAAGGCAGGCAGACTTGCTTATAGTGGCTGGTACCGTTGTTAATAAAGTGGCTCCAATGCTTAAACTCCTATGGGAGCAGATGCCAGATCCCAAATGGTGCATATCTATGGGAGGGTGTGCCTCCGCAGGTGGACCCTTCCCAACTTATTCAACCCTTCAAGGCATAGACAGGATAATACCCGTTGATGTATACATCCCTGGCTGCCCACCCCATCCACAAGGGCTTTTGTATGGCATTCTACAGCTTCAAAAGAAAATAAAAGAAAAGGGAGTTAGAAAGTACGATAGAGCCTTTGAAGAGTTTAGAAAAGATGTAGAAAGACAAGGCTTAATTCCAAGAGAAGTAAGCGTGTGAGGTAGAAGATGCCTTGGATGAACAGAGTAGACGCAGAGAGAATAAAATGGGAGTTTAAGGAAGTAGACATAGAATTTACGAAGCATACTACCAACTTGCACGTAAAACAAGAAAAACTTCTGGACCTTTTAAAACATCTTAAGGAAAGAGAGGGCTACAGGCATTTTATAGACCATACATGCATAGATTTTCCCGATAAAAGGGAAAGGTTCCAAGGAGTTTATATCCTTTACAATCCAGATACCAACGAAAGGGTAATAGTGAAAACTTGGGCAAAAGAGGGAAAACTTCCATCCATAGAAAAGCTATGGCCCTGTGCCAAATGGTCAGAAAGGGAAGCTTATGATATGTTTGGTGTTGAATATGAAGGGCACGAAAACCTAAGAAGAATGTTTATGTGGGAGGGCTATCCCTATCATCCCTTAAGGAAAGATTTTCCCCTTGGTGGCTTTCCAGAAATAGAGCTTCCTTCCCTCACGGAGCTATATGCAGGCAGAACAGAGCCACCAAGCCACGATTATGAAGTGGTTCATACAAAAATAGCAACCTTAGAAGACCTTGAAAGAATAGAAAAGTTAAGGCTTCAGAAAAAGGCCCAGCTTGTCCTAAATTGGGGGCCACTTCATCCAGGTACCCACGGCACCATATGGTTTTTGTTTGATTTGGATGGAGAAAGGGTTGTCCAAGCGGATGTAATACTTGGGCAGCTACATAGGGGCATGGAAAAGATAGCGGAGAATCTCTACTACTTCCAGTTTTTGCCCTATACGGATAGAATGGATTACATATCGGCCATATGCAATGAGCTTTCCTACGTAACCGCCGTAGAGAAACTC
>CALLAD010000143.1 GCA_938002625.1 uncultured Aquificaceae bacterium | reverse complement strand
AGTAGTGAAAACCAGCATACAAAAAGTCCAAGTATTAAATATTGTACGGATATATCAATACCCTTCAATGGACCTTTCCTCTGGCTTAACATATGATAAACTCCATAAGATAGTATTCCGAAGGAAAGAAGCAAAAGCAAGCCAAAGTAAGAAACAAATTTATAAAAAGTTTACCCACGTTAGTATCTTCATTTATCTCAAATTCTAACTCCTTTAAACATTGAGCCTGTTCCTTTTGAACTTCTTCTTTTCCCTCTCCATGCCATATTTTTAAGAGGTACCCTTCTTGAATTTCCTTAAGTTCATATTCATATCCCATTTCCTTTAGCTTAGGAAGGAGATGAATAAAGGGTTTTGATCCCAAAACTTCCAAAACTTCTCCCTTTTGCAGTTTTTCAAGGGCTTGTATAATCCTTACCATAGGCTGTGGGGGTTCCAAGTCCCTTACATCAAGCTTCATTTCCCTCACCTCCAAAAAGATAACCTTCAAGTTCTACGGTGGGCTTATAGCCCATAGATTCAAGAAGGCTTTTCACAGCCTCCAGTAAATAACCACCTACAGGACAAAAGGGGCTTGTTGGTTTTATAACAACCTTTACATCCTCACCTTCTATCTCTATACTTTTAACAAGCCCCATTGAAACTATATCTATACCCGTATGTGGATCTATAACAGCTCTAAGCCTTTCAAGAACTGTTCTATCCATTTCCTAATAGAAAAGAATGTGTCTGATAAGCATAGGCTTATAATTAAAGGATAATACCTTATTGGAGGGATGCCATGAAAGAGTGTCTTAAGCTTATAACGGAAAGAAGATCTATAACCTTCTTTGACCCAAACAGGGAAATACCCGATGAGCTTATAAAGGAGATACTGGAAGTTTCTGCAACAGCACCATCTGGATACAATCTGCAACCTTGGGAGGTAATAGTGGTAAAGGATAAGAATAAGAAAAAAGAGCTGATGGAGATATGCTATAACCAAAAAAAGGTAGAAGAAGCAAGCGCCAATATAGTACTTATTGCTAATACAAGGGCTGGATTTGAACACGTAGACAAAGTTTTACAGAGCTGGGAAGAATTGGGATATATAAGACCAGAAGCAAAAGAGGCGCTTAAAGAACAAATAATAACAGGTTGGCAGGATCCTCAAAGAGCTCTTAGAAAGGCAATTAGAGATACTGCTCTTTTTGGAATGACTATAATGATAACGGCAAGGGCATACGGGCTTGAGACCCATCCTATGGAAGGTTACGATGAACAAAAACTAAAAAATTTCCTTGGAATAGAGGATTATAAGGTAATTCCAATGGTAATAGCCATTGGATATAAAAATCCATCAAAGGAGCTGCTCCCAAGAGCATACAGGTTTAAGTTTGAAGAATTTGGAAGGATAATTTGATGGATGTTTTTTTTAACCTTTGGTGCTTCCTTGCTTGCTGGTGTCATAAATGCAATAGCTGGAGGCGGCACCTTAATAACTTTCCCTTCTCTTGTTTGGCTTGGCCTTGATCCCGTTGTTGCAAATATAACCAACACAGTGGCTTTATGGACAGGTTCCTTTTTTGGTGCTATAGGGTTTAGGGGTAAGTTTAAGGGGATAAAACATCTTATTTTACCCTTCCTTATAGCCTCTACCTTTGGCGCTCTTTTAGGTGCTTTGATTTTAATAATAACTCCATCTCAAACTTTTAAATCTCTTGTTCCCTTTCTGATACTTTTTGCCCTTCTTGTATTGGCTCTAAGCGAGCCTATAAAAAGACTTTCTTTAAGATTTTCACAAATTTATGTACATCCCTTTATACCCTTATTCCTTCAGTTTTTAACTGGTGTTTACGGAGGATATTTCGGCGCTGGCATTGGGATAATAATGCTGGCAAGTATTAGTCTTTCTGGCATATCTCACATACATACCGCTAACGCCCTTAAGAATTTACTTGGCTTTTCCATAAACTTTGTTGGGGCTATAGTCTTTCTTATAAGTGGAAAAATAAGCTGGCTCCATGCATTAGTAATGATGCCTGGCTTTGCTCTTGGAGGATATTTTGGAGCCAAGCTATCCCAAAGGTTAAAGCCAAGCAAAATAAAGGCCTTTATAATTGCTTGGGGTCTCTTTTTGGGTTTATACCTGCTTCTGCTAAAATAATCTCATGATTTCCATAAGAAAAGTAAAGAGCGTAAAGGGTGAGCTAAGGGTTCCCTCGGATAAATCCATATCCCACAGAGCTGTAATCTTTTCTGCTCTTGCCGAGGGTGAAAGCTACGTAAGGGAATGGCTATCATCGGAGGATACCTTAGCCACTTTAAATATATTGCAGTCTATGGGTGTAGAAATTTACAAAGAAGGTAGCAATTTAAGAATAATAGGAAAAAACTATAACTTTATTGAGCCTAAAAACGTGTTAGATGCTAAAAATTCTGGTACAACAGCCAGACTTATGCTTGGAGTTTTATCAACCCAACCCTTTTTTAGTGTAATAACGGGCGATGAGAGCTTAAGAAGAAGGCCAATGCTTAGGGTTGTGGAACCCCTTAGGCAGATGGGTGCTTTTCTTGATGGGAGAGAATCTGGCAACAAACTTCCCATATGTGTGCGTGGTGGAAATTTAACGGGTATATACTTTTTCAATAAGAAGGCTTCGGCGCAGGTAAAATCGGCCCTTCTCCTTGCGGGTTTAAGGGCTAAGGGTGATACAGAAATAGTAGAACCCATATTATCAAGAGACCATACGGAAAGAATGCTAAAAGCTTTTGGTGTTGATATGTTGCAGATGGAGGGCAAAGATGGTCATATTGTGAAGTTAAAAGGACATCAAAAATTACAAGCTACGGAAATATATTGTCCCGCTGATCCTTCTTCTGCAAGCTTCTTTGCTGCTTTAGCCCTTCTTAAGGAGGGTTCGGAACTTTTATTAAAGGATGTTCTTGTTAACCCAACAAGGGATGGCTTTTTTAGAAAGCTGATAGAGATGGGTGCCCATATTAAGTATGAAAACCTTAGGGAAATTTCTAATGAGCCAATTGCTGATATTTACGTAAAGTATTCGGGAAAATTAAGGGCTGTAGAAGTATTGCCCGAGGATGTACCATCAATGATAGACGAGCTACCCATTCTGGCAATAGTTATGACTTTTGCCGATGGCATATCAAGAGTAAGGGGTGCTCAAGAGCTGAGGGTAAAAGAAAGCGATCGTATTAGGGCTATAGTAGAAAACTTAAGGGCTATGGGAGCAAAGATAGAGGAATACGAAGACGGTTTTGAAATAGAGGGAGTGGAAAGCTTACATGGAAGTTATATAAAAACCTACGGAGATCATAGAATAGCCATGGCTTTTTCAATAGCTGGTCTTTTGGCAGAAGGAGAAACCCTAATAGATAATGAGGAATGCGTAGCCGTATCATATCCAAGCTTTTATGAAGATTTGAAAAAAGTATGTATTCAATAGCCTTACTCAATAGCCTTCATAAGCCCTTTCATACAGTCTATGAATATCCTCAAGGGTTGGTTCTACAGGATTTATAGCAAAGAGACCTCTGGATAGCATATACACATCCTCTGTTAGCTTTTCCAATTTTTCCCTCTCCACGCCAAGATCCTTTAAGCTTATTCTTAAACCGACCTTTTCAAGGAAATCTTCAAGAGCTTTTACAGCCATGGAGCTTTTTGGCTCATATCCCATAAGCTCCGCAAAAAGGGCGTATTTTTGTGTATTACCCTTATGGTTAAAATCCGTGATAGCTATTGATAAGGCAGCAAGTCCTTCGCCGTGAGCTACGGAAGGATAGTGGGCGGATACGGGATGCTCCATACCATGGATCAATGCCACCCTTTTTCTGTCTATGGCTATACCAGCAAGCATTGCCGCATAACTCATATAAGACCTTGCTTTTATGTTTTCTGGTTCCTCAAGGGCAATAGGTAGCCATTTTTTTATTATTTGTATAGCTCTTATGGCTAAGTCTTCTGCAAAAGCATTTGAAAGCTTGTTGGTAAGAGATTCAAGGGCATGCATAAGGGCATCTATGCCTGTCATTGCCGTAAGTCTTTTTTTCATGCTTATGGTAAGAGACGGGTCTATTATTGCCACCTTTGGATAGTTTAAGGAGTGAGAAATAACAAGTTTTTCTTTCCTTATGTTATTTGAAATTACCGAATATCTGTTTACCTCACTTCCTGTGCCAGCAGTGGTGGGTATACATATAACAGGCCTATTCAGAAAGGGTATAAGCCTTGGACCTTCTGGATAATTTACGTAATCCCAAGCATATCCTTCGTTAGAGGATACTATGGATACAGCCTTGGCAGAGTCTAAGCTACTTCCACCGCCGAGCCCTATTATGTAATCTACTTTCTCCTTTACAGCTATTTCACTGGCAAGGTTTACGCTTTTGTCGGTTGGGTTTGGTTCTATCTGGTCAAAGATAAAAATTTCCTCCGCTCCGTTCCTTTTGAGGGATTCTATAACCCTGTTCAAAGCACCGTTCTCTTTGGAGCTTTTTTTCCCGGTGACTATAAGCACTCGGTAGCCAAATCGTTTACCAATTTCCCCTACTCTGTCTACGGTACCAACACCAAAAATAATTTCCGTTGGTAGATAAAAATCAAAGTTCATGCTTCCGTTATGTCTTCTCTTTGTATCTCCATATCCTCTGGAAGGGTTGCTTCAAAGGTAAAGGCTGGATATGTGGGTACTATACCATCCTCTTCTGCTTTTTCCGCGCAATGGGCGTGATATCTCGTCCAAGGTATAGCCATAAGCCTTTCAAGGGGTATTTCCTCTCCGCAATACTCGCATATTCCGTAAGTGCCAGCCTGTATTTTGTTAAGGGCATGGTCTATTTCCTTGATGATGAAAAACTCTCTTGCAGATAGACTATCAAGAAGTTCTTGAGTATAGGTCATCTGGCTTATGTCCTCAAGATCTCTTGGCTCTTTTACCTCCTCTTCAATACGAGCTTGAGTGTCTTCCATTTTTTTGTAGCGCTCTAAGAGCTTATTCTTTTCTTCAATAAGCTTGTTTCTTAAAAGTTCAAGTTCCTCTCTTGTTAGCATATTCTACCTCCTTATAGGAATTTCAAAATAATATATGCTAAAATTTTTCTCAATGTATTCTATATTACATAAGCATAAGGGTATAACCGTAGC
>CALLAD010000142.1 GCA_938002625.1 uncultured Aquificaceae bacterium | reverse complement strand
AAAGATGTCCTACCTTCTTATGCAAGCCCTTTATTAGATAAATTGATTAGCGTCTATGAGAAAAGGGGCTCTGGATCCCTTTTGTCCTTAGCTTTGGCTTATTACTTTTCCCTTTCCTTTGCCAAGTCCTTGAACCTTGCTTTTGGTTTTGTCGCTCAAAAAAGACCCATAGAAAGAGAGATTTTCATCTGGATTGCCCTGCCCTTCTTGCTTATCTTCTATGGTATAGTCCTTTCCATCGCCATAGCTCTTTTTATAGCAGGTAGGGGTTTTTTGGGATTTCTTGGTAATAGGCTTGTAGACATTTTTAATCTATTGCTCATATTTTTGGTGGTTAGCCTTCTATACTCTTCTTACTTTAGACCTAAAAGAGAAACTTTTATAGCCTCCGTTTTTACATCCTTTTTACTCTTTCTTTTAAATAAGTTATTTTCCTTAGTACTGCTTAAGCTTGTAAACCTAAACCCTCTTTATACTGTAATAGGCTCTCCCCTTTTGCTTTTGGTATGGTTATACTATTCCTTTTACTGCCTTTTAATAGGTGCAAGGCTTATAAAAAACATTAGCCCTTGACAAAGTAGAAATTGCAAATTATTATCATTTAGAAGGAGGAAAGGAATGGAAAAGGTCTACATCTTTGACACTACGCTACGAGATGGAGAACAGGCGCCAGGTTTTTCCATGACGGTAGAGGAAAAGCTTCAAATGGCACATCAGCTTGCCAAGCTTGGAGTGGATGTTATAGAAGCTGGTTTTGCCGCAGCATCAAAGGGTGATTTTGAAGCAATTAATCTAATAGCTAAGGAAGTAAAAGGACCTATTATATGCTCTTTGGCAAGAGCTCTTGAAAGGGATATAGAGCTTGCCGCCCATGCTATTGCACCAGCAGAAAGAAAAAGAATTCATACCTTTATAGCAACTTCGGAAATACATATGAAATACAAACTCAGACTTTCACCAGAGGAAGTTTTGGAAAGGGCAGTAAAAGCAGTAGAGTATGCAAGAAGGTTTACCGATGATGTGGAGTTTTCTTGTGAGGATGCCACAAGAAGCCAAAGGGACTTCCTTTTCAGGGTTATAGAAAGGGCCATAAAGGCTGGTGCCACTGTAATAAACATACCAGATACGGTAGGCTATACGGTTCCAGAAGAATTTGCAGATTTGATAGAAGCTATAAGGAATAATGTTCCAAATATTGATAAGGCTATAATAAGCGTGCATTGTCATGATGACCTTGGTATGGCGGTAGCAAACTCCCTTATGGCGGTAAGGCATGGGGCAAGACAAGTGGAGTGCACAATAAACGGTATAGGTGAAAGGGCTGGCAATGCTGCCCTTGAAGAGATAGTTATGGCCATTAAGGTAAGAAAGGATTTCTTTAGCGGTCTTTATACGGAAGTAAACACAAAAGAGCTTTATAAGACAAGCAGATTACTTTGTAGAATAACGGGTAGCTTTGTACAACCCAACAAGGCAATAGTTGGAGATAACGCCTTTGCCCACGAGTCTGGAATACATCAGCATGGTATACTTGCCCATCCTTTGACCTATGAAATCATGTCTCCAGAGGATGTAGGCTTTCCATCCACTCGTATAGTTTTGGGTAAACACTCTGGCAGGCATGCCCTTAAGAGTAAACTAAGGGAGATGGGGCTTGAATTTTCAGAGGAAGACCTTGATAGGATTTTTGAAAAGTTTAAAGCCCTTGCCGATAAAAAGAAGGAAGTTTACGAGGAAGACATAGAAGCTTTGGTATACGAGGAATTTCTTAAGCATGAAGAGGATGAGCCTATAAAGGTGCTTCATTATCAAGTTCAGACGGGAGATAATCTCTTGCCAACGGCCACGGTAGTTTTAACCTTTAAGGGGGAGCAAAGAACTGCTTCTTCTGTAGGCAATGGCCCTGTTGATGCAGTAATAAAAGCCATACAAAAGGCTCTTGGCTTAGAGCCTACTCTCTTGGATTTTTCCATAAAGGCTTTAACACCCAATACGGATGCCCAGGCAGAATCAAGGCTTGTAATTGAGCTTGATGGTGTTAAGGCAAGCGGAAGGGGGGTAGACGTGGATATTATTAAGGCAAGCGTTAGCGGTTTTGTAGATGCCCTTAATAGAGCGCTCCTTAGAAAAAGTTACATACTATCAAAGGAAAATCTAAGGAAAGAAGGCACCGTATAAGGTTTTAGGTATAATGTTTATCCATGAGGGATATACTTAAAAAGCTTTCGGAATTTCAAAACCTTACCAAGGAGGAAATAGAGAGGGCTTTGGAGGATATTACAGAAGACAGGACAACCGATGCCCAAATAGGTGCCTTTATTATGGGAACCAAAATGAAAGGAGAAACTCCCGAGGAAATATCTGGGGCTGCAAGCTTCTTTAGGAAAAGGACTATTAAGGTTGATATAGAGGATAGGGAAAACCTTGTAGATACATGCGGAACTGGTGGGGATATGTCAAGCACTTTTAATATTTCAACAGCCGTGGCCTTTGTTTTGGCTGGTGCTGGCATAAGGGTAGCAAAACATGGTAATAGGTCTGTTTCTTCAAAAAGCGGTAGCGCAGACCTTCTGGAATATTTGGGGGCAAAGATAGACCTTAATCCAAAACAGGTTAAGGAATTAATAGAAGGTATAGGAATAGGCTTTATATTTGCTCCAAACTTTCATCCCGCCATGAAAAGGGTAATAGGTCCGAGAAGGGAAGTGGGTATAAGGTCCCTTTTCAATTTGGTTGGGCCCCTTTCCAATCCAGCGGGTGCACAAAGGCAGCTTTTGGGAGTTTATTCAGAAGGTTTAGTTGACAAGGTTGCCTTTGCTTTAAAGGATATGGGTATTAAAAGAGCCTTCGTAGTTCACGGAAAGGATGGCATGGATGAAGTTTCTATAAGTGCTCCCACCTTTATAGCAGAAGTAAGGGGTGAAAATATCTTATTTTACGATTTTAGCCCAGAAGAAGTAGGCATAAGAAAATATCCAGAGGAATCTATAAAGGTATCATCAATAGAAGAGAGTGCCAAAATTGTTCTTTCTGTGCTAAAGGGAGAAGAATCTCCAGCCTATTATATCGTTTTGCTAAATTCCATGTTCGGTATCTTAGTTTCCGACATGACCAAGGATAAGAAAACTGCCTTGGAAATAGCAAAGGAATCTATACACTCTGGCAAGGCTTATCAAAAACTTCAAACCTTCATAGAAATGTCCAATAAGCTTTGAGAATAAAAATAGGTAAAGTAAACTATCTTAATACCTTACCCTTGTTTTATGACTGGGATCTTTCCCAAGTGGAGCTTGTGGAAGGCCACCCATCGGAGCTTGTTATAAAGCTAAGAAAGGGAGAAATAGAGGGAGGAATTGTTTCTTCTGTAGAGTACTTGCTAAACAAGGAAAACTATGTGCTTGTACCCAATGTTTGCATAGCTTCAAGGGAAAGAGCTTGTTCCGTTTATATCTTTTCAAAAAAACCCTTAGAGGAAATAAGTAGCATATACCTAACTCGGGCATCCATGACGGCAAGAAAATTAGCCCTTTATATAGTAAGAGAAATTTACAAAAAGGACCCAGAAATTTTGGAGGATAAAAATAAGGCCCAAGCCCTTATGCTAATCGGTGATGAGGCAATAAGAGAAAAACAATCTAAAAAGTGGGAATACCTTTATGACCTTGGATTGGAGTGGTTTAAAGTCCATAAGCTTCCTTTCGTCTTTGCCCTGTTTTTGGTTAGGAAGGATATACCTTCAAAGTATTCTGAATATATAGCAGAACAGTGCCAAAGGTCTAAGAAGAAGTTTTTTGAGGAGCTTGAAGCTGGGAATGTAGTAGTGGAAGGCTTTGATGCAGGCTTTGTACACGATTATTTCAATCATTGCCTGCAGTATGAATTGGATGATAAGGCTTGGAAATCCCTTGAACTTTTTAATGAAATTTTAATGAAATATAACCTATAATTATTCTTAGCAATATTAAAAAAGGAGGTGAAAGTATGAAGAAGAAAGCTTTAGTACTTTTAACTATATTTGGAGCTGGTTTCCTCTTCTCTTGTGGTCAAGCAACCACTCAAAGAACTTACGAAGGGGCTACG
>CALLAD010000141.1 GCA_938002625.1 uncultured Aquificaceae bacterium | reverse complement strand
CGTATCTCCTGGAATAGGTTTTGGAGAGTATGGAGAGGGTTATGTAAGGTTTGCCCTTGTGGAAAACGAGCACAGAATAAGGCAGGCCATAAGGGGTATAAAGAGGGCCTTTGAACGCTTTAGCCAAAGGGTATAGTTTAGTCCTTTGCTATAAAGTAGGCATGTACTTCCTTAGCTCCTACTGACATTAAAAGATAGGCAAGCCTCTGGATTGTTGATCCCGTGGTTAATAGGTCATCCACTATTAAGATTTTCTTATCTTCCACAAAGTCTATAAGACTATCAATAATCCTATATCCCATTACGGCTTTTTCTCTTTTTTCCTTATTAAGCCTTGCAAGGGGCGGAGAAAAATCTATTCTTCTAAAAAGACCCATATAAGGTACATCAGCACCCTTTAAAATATACTCCACATGGTTAAAACCCCTACTCCAGAACCTTCTTAAGTTCAAGGGAGGAAAGGTTATAAGGTCTGGGTCCAATTCCTCTATGTATTCCCAAAGATGCTCTTTTATTGCCTTGCCTAAGCTAAGCGCAAGGCTTTTTGAATTTTGAAATTTAATGGTTCGTATGAGATGTTTTAGCACTCCTTCGTATAGTCCGTATATTCTATAGGAAAAAACGTAATCAAGCTTTAAATCATAATCCATGGGATGGTATGGTTTTATACTTTCAAGGCAGGCATCACAAATAAATCCTTGACTTTTTCCTACAAAGCTTGAGCCACAGGAAAGGCATACGCTTTCTGCAAGTCCAAGTATCTGCAAAAGACCTATCAAATAAGCCCCTCCCTTTTCATGGAAAGGTAATCTTTGCTGTTTACTATAAGATGGTCTAAAAGCTCAAAACCCATTATTTCACATGCCTTTTTTACCCTATGGGTGAATTCCAAGTCCTCCTTTGAAGCTTTTAACTCCCCTTTTGGATGGTTATGTACAAGGATTATGCCATAGCAAGCCGTACTTATTGCATGGTATAAAATTTCCTTAGGCTCCGCATATAGGGTGTTCATGTTACCTATTGCTATTATTTCGTAAGACAAAAGCTTATTGGCTGGGCTAAGATAAAGGGAGAATAAATATTCTTTTCTCTCATCTATTTTGTCTCTTATAAAGTTATAAACATCCTCTGGATTGTTTATATAAATACCTTCATAGGGGTCGTTTATTCTCTTGGATAGTTCTATTATTGCCCTTATTTGGCAAGCTTTTGCCTCTCCTATACCTTTAAATTTTTCCATTAAATCCTTTGGAGAAAGGTTGAAAAGCTCTTTCCATCCAAGTTTTAGAATTTCCTTAGATAGGGTAATAACATCCATATCCTTTGTTCCAGATCCCAGTATAATAGCCAAAAGTTCTTCTTCCGAAAGCTTTTCTGGGCCAAACCTTAGCATCTTTTCCCTTGGTTTTATCTCATCGGGCATATCCCTTAGGCTTTTATTCCTCCCATACATTTTTCTCCACCATAACCTTTATTATTCTTCTCTCATCCCTCTGGAGTACTTTAAAGGTATACCCATTATAGTCTATCACTCTACCCCTTTCTGGAATCTCGCCCGTATAAAAGCACAAAAAGCCGCCAAGGGTTGTATATGGTCCCTCTGGAAGATCTATATTAAAAAACCTTTTTAACTTTTCCTTTTCAATGCCTCCATCTACTATCCACTTATCCTTTTCCACCTCAAGGATTTCCTCTTCCTCATCCATGCTTCCACTACCAAGCCCACCTATAACATAGCTTTGTAAATCATCCCAGGTGATTATTCCCAATAGATTTCCTCGCTCATCAAATACAGCACCAACATGCTCTTTGCTTTCTTTAAAAACTTCAAAGACCTTTTCCATTTTTGTAAACTCTGAAAAATAATGAATTGGTCTTATAAGCTCCTTTATGGTTTTGGCATGCTTACTTTGGATTAAATCAAAGAAATCAACATAACCAATTATTTGATCAATTCTTTTCCTGTATACGGGTAATCTTCTATACCCGCTTTCTTCCATTATTCTTAGGACCTGTTCGGAAGGTGTGTTTTCTTCTACCATTACTACCTCTTGTAAGGGTTTAATTTCTTCCGTAATAAAAAGATCCCTTAAGGTGAGTATGCGTAAGGCTATCTGTAGATGATCTTCCTTAGATGCTATGCTTTCCATTATCTTAATAAGGTCTTCTCTCTTCAATTTTTCTTGATGCTTGTCCCTTAAAAGGGATGTTATAGACCTGCTAATAAGCTTTGATAGGGTCAATAGGGGGCTTGTAATACTTTTTAGCTTACTCAATATCCAAAGAGAAGGATATATTAGCCTTTCTGCTTCTTTTTGGAATAAGCTTTTTGGTAATATCTCACCCAGAAGCAAGGTAAAAACTACGAGAGTAGCCGAGAAAAAAACTTCAAATCCTTTTATAAAGTTTATATAATCGGAAAGCTTTATGATTGCAAGGGTGTAAAAGGTGGAAGCAAAAACTATGCTTATAGTATATCCAAGCATGGTCAAGGTTATGTATTCTTCTGGGTTTTCATGAAAATCTTTCAAAAATTCCTTTTTGGTTTTTTTGTAAAGCTTTAGTACCAATCCCCTATCAACGCTTACAAGGACTATCTCTGAACCAGCAAAGAAGCCTTCAAGTAAAATAAAGAAAAAGGTGCCAAGAAGAAAGCCTACAATTTCCATCCTACCACTACCCTATCCTGTCCGCTATAATCCTTTTTTACTTCCACTGTATAGCCTTTTTCTTCAAAAAGCTTTTTAACTCTTTGACCTTGATCATGTCCAATTTCAAAGGCAAAAAAACCATTAGGCTTTAAGTAGTCGTGCATACGCTCACCAATCCTTTCATAAAATTCCCAACCCTTCACGCCACCTATGAGAGAATTATACCCTTCTATCCTTACACCCCTTGGCAATTTTCCCCACTGGTGTTTTGGTATATAGGGAGGGTTTGAGACGATAAAATCAAAAGCCCTCTTAGGCTTTATGGCTTCAAAGAGATCTCCACCAAACAAAAGCAACCTGTGGGAAACACCATACCTTTCCATGTTTCTTTTTGCAACTCTTAAAGCCTTTACATTTATGTCGTTGGCAAGCATTTTAAGATTTTCCCTTTCTAATAGTAAAGTTATACTTATACAACCCGTACCCACTCCTATTTCAAAGCCCATTAAGGGTAAATCCTCCGGAATCCTTTTTAAAACCTCCTCCACAAGCCTTTCCGTTTCTGGTCTTGGTATTAGGACACCTTCTTCTACATAAAAGCTCCTTCCATAAAAATCCCACTCACCCAGAATATACTGAAGGGGATAGCCCCTTTCTAATTTTTTTAGGGCTTCAAAATAAGAGATTCTTATCGCATCTGGAACTTCTAAATCGTCCATAACGTAAAGTTTTTTATGGTCTATTTTGAGTAGGTGCGCCAGAAGGAGGATTTTGTCCCTGAGGGATATTTTTTTGCTCTTGAGTAATAGGTCTTTTATCTTCATCCTTTATTAGCGATCCCTTTTTGGAAGGATGGGTGAGGGCAAGAAGTATAGCCAAAGCCATAAAGGTAAATCCCAGCCAGTAGGTTGCCTTTGTAAGAATGGTATCTACACCACCAGGGCCAAACACACCTTGCCCCATACCCCCAAAGGCACTACCCACATCTCCTCTACCCCTTTGCATAAGGACAATTACTATAAGCAATAAAGCAACTATAATGAAAAGTGTAAGAAGTAAATAATACATAGTAAATATATTATACCTTTACCCTTTTTACCCTGCTATTTTTTTGTATAAAAATTTGCCAACATAGCCAGTTTTTAAATATCATTAATACCATGAACTTGGAAAGAATAAAAGAGGACCTAAGAAATAAAGGCTATGGGAACTTCTATGTTTGGTATGATCCGCCTGGGACTTATTACGACTGGCATACGCATGCAGAGGATGAAGTAAGGTATGTTTTAGAAGGGGAAATTACCATAGG
>CALLAD010000140.1 GCA_938002625.1 uncultured Aquificaceae bacterium | reverse complement strand
GCAAGCTATATATTCCTAAGAAAGGATTTTGATAAAAAGCATAAGCATCAAGAAATAAACATAAAAGAAACCACCTTCTGGAAAATCTACTCAAGCATTATGGTACCTCTACTAAAAAGCAGAGCTAAAAGGTATGCCTTTTATGGGTTCACTATAGCTCTTATGGCTATCTCTGTTGGTTTGTTAATTACAAAGCTTGTGGTTGTTAAAATGCTGCCTTACGACAATAAAAGCGAATTGCAAATAGTGATAGACATGCCAGAAGGTACACCTTTGGAAAAAACCCTTGAGGCTACAAAAGCCATAGGTGATTATCTTTCAAAGCAATCCGTGGTTGTGGATTACCAAATATACGTTGGGACTTCATCACCTTTTAATTTCAATGGTTTAGTAAGACATTATTATTTGCGTCAAAATTCTAACTTGGCCGACATTCAAGTAAACCTAATAGATAAGGATAAAAGGCAGGAACAATCTCATGATTTTGCAAAAAGAATAAGGCCAGAAGTACATAGAATTGCCCAGCAGTACGGAGCGAAATATGTAGCCGTAGTGGAAGTTCCCCCTGGCCCTCCAGTCCTCTCTCCAATAGTTGCAGAAATATACGCACCAGATTTAAAAACTCAAGAAGCTTTTGCAAGAGAAGTACTTAAAGTGTTTAAGGAGGCAAAAAGCATAACCGATGAAGGTATATACCTTGAGGATCCAGCTCCAATGTTAAGGGTAATATTGAAAGAGGACAAGGTAAAACAGGCTGGTTTTTCAAAACAAGAATTAGTATATACTCTACAAGCCCTCTTTGGTGGTTATCAAGCTGGTATAATGCAAAATACCGACACAAGACATACGCCCATAGTAATAAAGTTTGATGAAAAATATAGAACCCTTGACGTATTGAAAAACCTTCAAATTCCCACAAAAGACGGCAAGCTTGTTTCCCTCTCAGAACTTGTTGAAATAAAAGAAGATACCATACCAACCACCATATACCACAAGAACTTAAGAAGGGTTACCTATGTCATAGGTGATGTGGCAGGAAGAGAAGAAGCCCCCTTTTATGGAATACTTGACGTAAGAAACAAAATAAAGAACATACCCAACCCCTACGGAGAAGTTAAGGAACTTTGGATGTCTTTACCTTTGATAGAAAATAGGGTTTATGTTAAGTGGGATGGAGAAATGCATATAACCCTTGAAGTTTTCAGAGACCTTGGGCTTGCTTTTGGTGTGGCTTTATTTATAATGTATGTGCTAATTCTTGCTTGGTTTAAGGACTTCAAGATTCCAGGAATAATAATGGCCCCTATACCGCTTACCTTGGTAGGTATAATACCAGGACACCTTATTATGAATGCCTTCTTTACCGCCACATCCATGATAGGTTTTATAGCCCTTGCGGGTATTATAGTTAGGAACTCTATCCTCCTTGTAGACTTTGCCGAGGAAAGAATAAGGGATGGAGTACCACCTCACTTAGCCGTTGTAGAAGCTGGAGTTATAAGAACAAGACCCATATTGCTTACCGCAATAGCAGTTGTGGTTGGTGCCTTTGTTATAATCTTTGACCCCATCTTTAATGGTCTTGCCATTTCCCTAATATTTGGTACGATTGGCTCAACCATGCTTACCTTAGTGCTAATACCCATTATGTACTACGCAAGCAGAGTAAAAAAGATGGACAGGCTTCCCACAGCCGAGGATATAGAGAGGGACATACTTAAGTAACTAAGTATTAATTAAGCTATCTGTAGTACCAAAAGGATTTGGTACTTGAGCATCTGCCTCCAATTCATTTTCCCAGTGCTGTCCATCTAAAAGATATTTAAACCTATAACTTCTCCCAGCCCTTAACCTTTTACTAATCCAAAAGGTGCCATCCTTTTTTCTTTTCATGGGCTCTGGCTTCCAGTCATTCCATTCTCCAACCAATTCTACCTTTTGGACATTATCCTTCTTGTAGTAAAAGGTTACTACGCATAAGTTTTTTACGTAGCTCTTCCTTATCATAATTAACCCCCCTTCTTTAAATTATAATCTTATCCATGCGTGTAGGAATCTTGGGTGGTGGGCAACTCGGTTGGATGACCATATTAGAGGGCAGAAAGTTAGGCTTTGACTTTTTTGTCCTTGATCCCAACCCAAAGGCTCCAGCAAGCAAGATAGCGGATAGATGGTTTCCACCAGAAAGGGCGGAGGAGTTTATAAAGGAATGTCAAGTGATAACCTACGAGTTTGAACACATAGAGGAGAATATCTTAGAGAAATTCTACGACCTTACAACCCCTTCCTTGGAAATATTGGAGCTTAAAAGAAGCAAGATTAGGGAAAAGGAGTTTTATAGAAAATCAGGCTATCCAACAGCGGATTTTATCGTGGCTTCTGGAAGGGATCTTAGGGAAAAGGTGGAAGACTTTTCTTTTCCTTGCGTAATAAAAACAGAAAAGCTTGGGTACGATGGAAAGGGACAATACAGAGTGTATAACAAGGATGACTTAGAAATTGTCCTAAAAAATCATTCTCTGGAAGAAAGGTTCCTCGTAGAAAGGCTTGTGGATTTTAACTTTGAATTTTCCATAATAGGTGTTAGGGACATAAAGGGTAACATAAGCCTTTATCCTGTAACAATAAACCACCATGAAGATGGAATCCTTCTTTACAACCTTACCAGAACTTTTAGAATAAAAGATGCAGAGGAAATAGTTATCTCCCTTATGTAGGATCTTAACCTTGTTGGTTTGTTGGCTGTGGAGTTTTTCTATACATGGGATGGAAGGATTTTAATTAATGAACTTGCACCAAGACCTCATAATACTGGCCATTATAGCCTTGATGGAGCCTTTACTTCCCAGTTTGAAAACCTTATAAGGGCTATATGTGGCTTGCCTTTGGGATCAACAAAGTTAAAAATACCCGCTGGTATGATAAATATATTGGGCTTGTCTATGGAAGATATAGACTTAAATCAAGTGCTTTCTGTAGAAGGTACAAAGCTATATTGGTATGGTAAGGAGAAGAAGCCAAAAAGAAAAATGGGACATATAAACATAACGGCGAGCACGGAGCAGGAAGTGGAAGACAAGGTGGAAAAGCTTTTAAATCTCATATACTCCCATGAGCCTTCTTAAGGAATTTTTAAGCAGGGTTGAGGAGGGTTATCTTCTTATTGATAAAGAAGGAAAAATAGTTTTCGGAAATGATTTTCTCATAAAGAGAGGTTTGGTAAGGGGACAATTTGAAGGCCATCCCTACTATGAAGGCATAAGTAACCTTACTGTAATAAGCTGCTTAGCGGAAGCTCTTTCGGAGAAAAAGGATAAGATATGTCATATAGATCACGAAGATAGGGAATACACCGTATACATTTTTGTGGGTACGGAGCTTACCGTTGCTCGCTTTTCCGACATAACAGAGTTTAAGAGGTACGAAAGGTCAAAAAGGAATTTTGTAGCCAACGTATCCCATGAACTAAAAACTCCAATAGCCGTGCTGAAAAGCTTATTGGAAACCCTTTATGAAGAAGAAGACAGAGAAGAAAAAAAAGTTTTCTTGGAAAAAGCTTTAAAACGGGTAGAGGAAATGAGAAGGCTTGTGGAGGATCTTTTGATAATTACCAAGTTAGAGTCTGGAGAGGAAAGAATAAAAAGAGAGAAGTTAAAGCTGAAATATTTAATAGATGAAGTTTTTGAACTTCTTGAACCAAAAGCTCAGGAAAGGGATATTTCATTGCATAACCTCGTAGATGAAGAGTTTGAAGTCAAAGGTGATTGGGATAAACTCTTCCTTTTGTTTAAAAACCTTGTGGACAATGGCATTAATTACAACAAAAGGGGCGGAAGAGTAGAAGTAAAAGCTTATAGAAAAAATGGTTATTCGGTAGTGGAGGTTATGGATACGGGAATAGGTATACCGAAAAGCCACATACCCTTTGTGTTTGAAAGGTTTTACAGGGTAGACTCTTCAAGATCAAGGGAAATGGGGGGCACAGGACTTGGTCTTTCTATAGTAAAGCATATAGCTTTATCTCACGGTGGAAGGGTGGAAGTGGAAAGTGAAGAAGGAAAGGGAAGTATCTTTCGTGTTTATCTCCCCTTAGAGTAAGTGTCCCAGCTTGGTTTTTTTAGTTTCCAAGTATTTTTGATTATGCTCGCAGGGAGGAATTTTTAAGGGCACTCTTTCAACCACTTCAAGGCCGTATCCTTCAAGGGCAACTATTTTCCTTGGATTGTTGGTAATAAGCCTCATCTTCCTAACGCCAAGGTCAAGGAGTATCTGAACACCTATGCCATAATCCCTTAAGTCCGCTGGATATCCCACCTTTTCATTGGCTTCTACCGTATCATAGCCCATATCTTGCAAATGGTATGCTTTTATCTTATTTACAATTCCTATACCCCTTCCCTCATGGCCCATTATGTAAACAAGCACACCCTTGCCCTCCTTAGCTATCATCTCCATAGCCGTCTCAAGCTGTGACCTGCAATCACATCTAAGGGATTTAAAGACGTCACCCGTTAGGCATTCTGAGTGAACTCTAACAAGTACAGGCTCATCCTCTTTCCATTCTCCCATAGTAAGGGCGACTTGTTCTTCTCCTGTAAGCACATGCTTGTAGGCGTGTATTTTGAAAAAACCAAACCTTGTAGGCAAATTGGCGCTTGCCTCTCTTACCACCAATCTTTCCCTTCTTAGCCTATAGCGTATTAAGTCTGCTATGGTTATTATCTTAAGATTGAATTTTTTGGCAAACTCCATAAGGTCTGGTAGCCTTGCCATAGTGCCATCATCCTTCATTATCTCGCATAT
>CALLAD010000139.1 GCA_938002625.1 uncultured Aquificaceae bacterium | reverse complement strand
TTCCCTTACTTTGGCAACAAAATTCCAAGCCTTATCCTCCGATGGAAAGGGGTCTATAGTTACATCCTGATAATATCCAAGATTAAAGATCCTTGACCTTGACCTTTCTATTTCTTTTAGGTTTGCCAACTCTCCTTCTTGAAACCTTAACTCCCTCCTTATCACATAGTCCCTTGTTTCATAATTACCCTGCACCTCAATTCTATCTACGTAAACGGGCTCTCCTTCCGCAATAGAAAGAGTAAGGCTTACATCCTTATTTCCAGCATCTACCCTTTCTCTTTCATCAACGAAAGCACCTAAATAACCAATTTCTGAGTATCTTCTTCTTATGTTTGCCTTTATCCTATCTATTACTTCCCTTCTATAGTATCCCCCTTTGTTTTTTCTAAGGATATTTTCAACAAGCTCATCATAGGAGAAAAGATTATTTCCCTCTATTTTCAGCTCTTTTATTTTATAGCGTGGTCCCTCTTGTATGTTTATAACTACATCATATTTATTACCCTCCTTTTTGATTTCATAATCTACTCTTGCTTCAAGAAAGCCTTCAGAAAGGTAAAATTCCCTTAGCTTTCTTACGTCTTCCCTTAAGACCTCTTCACTAAAGGGTGGTTTTAGTCTAAAGGCTAAAAGGCTTGCAGGCTTTGTATCCATAAGACCAAGGAGTTTACTCTTGCCAAAGCTTTTGTTTCCAACAAAGCTTATGTTTCTTACGTATTCTGGCTCTCCTTCCTTTATGGTATAAACAACCTTTGAAGCACCTTTCTTAGGTACAAGCTCATAGCTAACTTCTACATTGGGATATCCTTCCTTAAGGTATGCTTCCCTTATTCTCTTGCTTATAAGCTCCAGCTCTTCACGGGTAAGCACCCTACCGAGCTTAAGCTTTCTTTGTATTTCTAACTTTTCTTCTATGGCGGGGGATGAAGTAAAGCCCCTTGTAATTTCCTCTGGCTCTATTTTACCCACCTCTGTTTCTATACCTATTTTCTTCTCAAGCTCATCGGATTTTATTTTTCTGTTCCCTCTAAACTCAATCTTGTATATTACGGGTAAATCCTTTACTTTGTATATAAGGGTTACATTGTCCCCTTGAACATCCTCGTATACTTCAACCTCATCAAAAAAGCCACTTCTGTACATACGCCTTATACTTTCTCTAATAAGCTCTAAACTATAGGAACTTTCCCGCTTAATGTTTATAAGACCAAGGATTACGTCCTCTGGTACGTACTCCGCCCCTTCTATCCTTATATCCTTTATCAACTTGGCCATAGAAAAGCTTGAGAAAATAAAAGAAGTTAAAAGAAGCTTAGACAAGTATGACAACTCTTTTACCCTCCTCTATATAACCACATACAAAGGATGGAACCGCCTTTAAAACTTTTTCTACATCCCTTGGATCTATAACAATCATAAAGCCCACTCCCATGTTAAAAGTTTTATACATCTCTTCTATGGAAACCTTCCCAAGATCCTTTATCCAATCAAATAGGAAATTGTTAGGTATTTTATCCCTTTCCACTATGGCTTTGCAACCCTCAGGCAGTATTCTTACAAGATTGCCCGGTATTCCTCCTCCAGTTATATGGGCCATGCCCTTTATCTTGGCATGTTTTTTTATGTTTTCTACATCCTCTACATATATTCGTGTAGGTTCCAAAAGCACCTCCCAGACCTTTTTATTGGTACCCTCAAAATTATCATAATAGCTTATTCCCCTACTCTGTAGTATTTTTCTTATAAGGCTATAGCCATTGCTATGAAAGCCGCTTGAAGCTAAGCCTATAATAACATCACCTGCCTTTATATCTTCTCCTGTTATAAGTTCTTCCTCTTCGCATATGCCTACACAAAATCCCGCAAGGTCGTATACTCCCTCTGGGTAGAAGTCTGGCATTTCTGCCGTTTCTCCTCCTACAAGGGCAACATGAGCCCTTCGGCAACCTTCTATAATACCATCCATTACCCTTTTAAGGACCTCAAGGTCTATTTTTCCTGTTGCTATGTAATCAAGGAAACCTATGGGTTTTGCGCCCGTGGTAATAAGGTCGTTTACGTTCATAGCAACCAAGTCTATGCCCACTGTATGATGAACCTTTACATCCTGAGCTATCTTTAACTTGGTGCCCACACCATCCGCCGCCATCATAAGAACAGGATTTTTATAGCCCCTTAGGCTAATTCCGCTTGCAAAGCTCCCAAAAAGTAACGCCCCTTGTGGCAATAGTTTAACCCTTTCCTTTATATAGTCCACAAAGGCTTCTGCCCTTTGTATACTTACACCAGCTTTTTCATAAGTCCACTCATTCATGGAGGTAAAACTCCTCTATAAGAGTATAAATAGGCCCAACGGAAGTTAAGGAGCTTTTTATTATGGCTATTCTGTCTACAAAATCTTCGCCAAAGTTGGTATCTTCGTATTTTCTAAGAAAGTCCTTTAGAGCCTTTTTATCAAATTCCTTTATCCTGCATATGGTCACATGGGGATAAAAGGGTTTACCCTCATCCCTTATACCTATTCGTCTATTTGCTCTTACGATGGATTTTGAAAGTTCTATAAGCTGTCTATGTCCTTCGGAAACACCAATCCATAAAACCCTTGCCCTATCAAGGTT
>CALLAD010000138.1 GCA_938002625.1 uncultured Aquificaceae bacterium | reverse complement strand
TACCTTGATAATACAAATCCCATCTCTGCCCTTACCCATAAAAGAAGGCTTTCAGCCCTTGGACCTGGTGGTCTAACAAGGGAAAGCGCCAAGTTTGAGATAAGGGACGTGCATCCATCCCACTACGGAAGAATATGCCCAATAGAAACTCCAGAAGGTCAAAACATAGGATTAGTTACCTCCTTGACCGTATACGCCCAAACTAACGAATACGGTTTTATAGTTACACCCTATAGGAAAGTAGAAAAGGGTAAAGTTACTGACAAGGTAGAATACCTAGCTGCTTACGAGGAAGAAAACTATGTGATAGCCCAGTATACACCCGTAGATGAAGAGGGTAACATACTGAGCGATAGGGTTTATGCAAGATACAAAAATGATATCCAGATAGTAAGATCCGATCAAGTTCAATACATGGATATATCTCCAAGACAGGTTATCTCCGTATCTGCCTCCCTTATTCCTTTCCTTGAGCATGATGATGCTAACAGGGCTTTAATGGGATCTAACATGCAAAGGCAAGCAGTGCCCCTTATATTTACCTCCTCTCCCCTTGTTGGTACAGGTATGGAAAGAAAGGTAGCTACCGATAGCGGAGCCGTTGTAGTGGCAAAAAGGGGTGGCACGGTAGAGGAGGTAGATTCAAAGAGGATAATAATAAGGGTAAATCCAGAGGAAATAAACCTCTCAGACCCTACAGACATGGGGATAGATGTATACGAGCTCAAAAAGTTTGAAAGAACAAACCAAAATACATGTATAAACCAAAGGCCGCTCGTGGTAAAGGGTCAAAAGGTACAAAAGGGAGATTTGCTTGCCGATGGTCAATCCACGTACAGGGGTGAGCTTGCCCTTGGTAAGGATGTTTTGGTTGCCTTTATGCCATGGAGGGGTTACAACTTTGAGGACGCTATTGTTATATCGGAAAGACTTGTAAAGGATGATGTTTATACCTCTATCCACATAGAGGAGTTAGAAGTAGAAGCAAGGGAAACGAAAATAGGCAACGAAGAAATAACTCGTCAAATCCCAGGTATTCCCGAAAGGTTCCTTTCCCACCTTGATGAATTTGGTATAGTGAAAATAGGTACATACGTAAAACCCGGGGATATACTTGTAGGGAAAGTAACGCCAAAAGGAGAAGCTCAGCTTACACCAGAGGAAAAACTTCTTCAAGCTATCTTTGGTGAAAAATCAAGGGATGTAAAGGACTCTTCCCTAAGATGCCCACCAGGTATAGAAGGCGTGGTTGTAGATGTAAAGATCTTTGTTAGAAAAACTGGAGAAAGGAAAAACTATTTGGTAGAACACGTGGAAAGGATGGAGAAAGAAGAGCTTGAGAAGGAATTGGAAAGGAGAAAGAGGCTTATAGTTGAAGGAAGGAATAGGGTAGTAAAAAGCTTAGTATTGGGCAAGAAACTGGATAAAGAAATAACTATAAGGAAGAAAGTTTACAAAAAAGGTACGGTTATAGACGAGCAAACCTACGAGGCTTTACTTAATTACATAATAACCAAACCAGAAAATCTCTTTGATGATGAGGAGCTATGTAAAAAGATAAATGAAATAAGGGATAGAACAAGGTTCCAAGTGGATATGCTTTCAAAGATCTACGAGGAAAAAATGGAATCCATAGGAAAGAGAAGCGACCTTCCCCCTGGAGTTAATGTCTTGGTAAAGGTATACATAGCCCAAAAGAGAAAGATAAAAGTTGGAGACAAGATGGCGGGTAGACACGGTAATAAGGGTGTTATTTCCGTAGTGCTTCCCGTAGAGGACATGCCCTTCCTTGAAGATGGTACTCCTGTAGATATAGTGCTTAATCCTCTTGGTGTGCCCTCTCGTATGAACGTGGGACAAATATTGGAAACCCACCTTGGATGGGCATCCAAGGAACTTGGGAAAAAGCTTGGAAAACTTTTACAAGAAGGCTATGATAGGGCAAAGATAGTGGAATTCCTCAAGGATATATACAAAGTGGGAGACTATAAGGGAGAAAACCAAAATTACATAGAGGAATTCTTGTCAAGCCTTGATGAGGAAGCCTTCAAGGAGGTTATCAACGAGTATATTGAAAGGGGAATACCTATGGCTACGCCGGCCTTTGAAGGTGCTAGCGAGGAGCATATAAAAGAACTCCTTAGAAAAGCAGGCCTTCCAGAGGATGGAAAGACGGTACTGTATGATGGCAGAACAGGTGAACCCTTTGATATGAAAGTTACTGTTGGCTACATGCATATGCTTAAGCTCATACATATGGTAGATGACAAGATACACGCAAGGAGCACTGGTCCTTATTCCTTGGTTACCCAGCAACCCCTTGGCGGTAGGGCTCAGTTTGGCGGCCAAAGGCTGGGAGAAATGGAAGTTTGGGCGCTGGAAGCCCATGGAGCAGCATATACCCTACAAGAAATGTTAACGGTCAAATCGGACGATATAGAAGGACGAACAAGAGTATACGAATCCATAGTAAAAGGTAAATATATCTACCAAGCAGGTATACCCGAATCCTTTAGAGTTTTAGTAAGGGAGCTTAAGGCCTTAGGCCTTAATGTAAAGTGTGAAAATGGGGCAAGTATGCCCTGTGATCAAATAGAGATTGAGGAGGAAAAGTCATGAAAAAAGGGCTTTTACCCTTTGAAAGAATAAAACTTATGCTTGCATCTCCAGAAGAAATAAGAAGCTGGAGTTATGGGGAGGTTAAAAAGCCAGAAACTATAAACTACAGAACTCATAAACCAGAAAAGGATGGGCTTTTTTGCGCAAAAATCTTTGGTCCAATAAGGGATTATGAATGCTTGTGTGGAAAATACAGGGGGAAACGTTTTGAGGGAACCATATGCGATCGCTGCGGTGTTGAGGTAACAAAATCCTACGTAAGGCGTAAAAGATTTGGACATATAGAGCTTGCAGCACCCGTTGCCCATATATGGTTTTTGAAAAGTACACCATCCAAAATAGCTACCCTTATAGGTCTTCCCGTTAGGGAAGTGGAAAGGGTTATATACTTTGAATCCTATTTGGTTATAGAGTATCCAATGGATGAAGAGGAAGAAAAAACCTTTGCTCAACAGGAAGATACAATACCCATAAGGGATGATTTTGGGAATGTAAAGTTTGTGAAGCTTCATGTGGTAGATGAAGATACTTATAACGCAGAATTTGCAACAAGCCTTGAGCATAAGTATGAAGGGGGAATGGGAGCGGAAATTATAAAAAAGCTCTTGGCCTCCTTGGACCTTGAAACATATGCCCAAAAGCTAAGGGAAGAAATAAGACCATACAGTCTTGGATACGAGGATCTTTCCGAAGAGCTATACAACAAATACAAGAAACTGTACGAACGCATGATCAGGGTAATCGCCGAAGATTTTAATCTTTATGGTATTGATATAAAGGTGCCAGAGGGGTTAAGCTTAAATGAGACAATTCACAAGATAATATGCAATGAACTATACTTGAACATAGAAAAGGGAGAAATTTCCACAGAAGCTCTTGAAGGTTTTCAAACTGGAAAAGAGGCTTTACAAGCCTATTATGAAAAAGTCCGCCAAAAAAAGAAGGATTTGCCCGTATTTGAAAAGATAAAGACCGATATAAGGAACACGGTATTAAAAGAAATATCAGAAACAAAAGTAAAGAAAATATTAAGGGTCCTTAAGTTAGTTGAGGACTTTATAAAAAGTGGAAACAGGCCAGAATGGATGATCCTTGAAGTGCTTCCCGTATTACCCCCAGAGCTTAGACCCCTCGTAGCCCTTGATGGTGGAAGGTTTGCCACATCGGACCTAAACGACCTATACAGAAGAATAATAAACAGAAACAACAGGCTAAAAAGACTTATAGAGCTTGATGCTCCCGAGATAATCATAAGAAACGAAAAGAGAATGCTTCAAGAAGTGGTTTCTGCTCTTATAGATAATGGCAAACGTGGAAGGGTCATAACTCAGAACGGAAGAGCCCTAAAATCCCTTTCCGACTACCTTAGGGGTAAGCAGGGAAGATTTAGGCAAAACCTTCTTGGAAAAAGGGTTGATTACTCTGGTAGGAGTGTCATAGTTGTTGGGCCAGAGCTAAAGATGCATCAATGCGGACTTCCAAGGATAATGGCCCTTGAACTCTTTAAGTCCTTTGTCTATAGAAGGTTGGAAGAGAAGGGTTATGCCACTTCTATAAAAAACGCCAAAAAACTTGTTGAACAGAAAACTCCAGAAGTTTGGGAATGTTTAGAAGAAGTGGTAAAACAACATCCAGTACTTCTAAACCGTGCTCCAACCCTACATAGAATGTCCATACAAGCCTTTGAACCTGTATTGGTAGATGGTAAGGCTATACAACTACACCCCCTCGTATGTCCACCCTTCAATGCAGACTTTGACGGAGACCAAATGGCCGTACATGTTCCCCTTGGTATAACAGCACAGCTTGAAGCCTATATTCTTATGCTCTCCACCCAAAATATCCTATCACCAGCCCATGGTAAGCCAATAACCATGCCTTCCCAAGATATAATCCTTGGTGTTTACTATATGACTCAGGAAATCCCAGGCTCAAAAGGAGAAGGTAAGCTCTTTTTGAATAGGGAAGAAGTACTCTTGGCTCTTGAAAATAAGAAGGTTGATATGCATGCCCGTATAAAACTTAGGTTAGAAGATGGAAAAATAATAGAAACAACTCCAGGAAGGGTATTATTCAACAGCATATTACCAGAAG
>CALLAD010000137.1 GCA_938002625.1 uncultured Aquificaceae bacterium | reverse complement strand
AGAAATATTACGTGGCAACGTGGATACGAGAATTAGAAAGCTGGAAGAAGGCAAGTATGATGCCATAGTTCTTGCCTATGCTGGAGTGAAGAGAATGGGACTTGAGGATAAAATTACTCAGATCCTTGAAGATTTTATACCAGCCGTTGGTCAAGGAAGCCTTGCCATAGAAATAAGGGAAAAGGACGAAAGAATAAAGGAATGTATTTCTTTCCTTGATCACAGGGAAAGCAGAATAAGGGCAGAAGCGGAGAGGAGTTTTCTAAGAAAGTTAGAGGGTGGTTGCCAAGTACCAATTGGCGCTTATGCATGGATAGAGGAAGGCAAATTAAAAATAAGGGCTTTTATATCAGACCTTTCGGGAGAGAAGTTTATAGAGGGGTATGAGGAAGGTAAGGTGGAAGAAGCTCAAGAGATAGGAAAAAGGCTTGCGGATAGATTATTAGAGGAAGGGGGCAAGGAAATACTGGAAAGCATATACGGAAGCCCAAGTTAAAGCTTAAACCTCATTAAATCTCTCCTTTGTTTATAAGTTTTGCTACATCCTTTGCAAAATAGGTTATTATCATGTCAGCACCAGCCCGTTTTATGGAAACAAGGGTTTCTATCATAACCCTTTTTTCATCTATCCAACCAAGCCTTCCAGCGGCTTTTATCATGGCATACTCTCCGCTTACGTTGTAGGCACACACAGGAAGCAAAGTATTCTCCTTTACCTTGGCAATTATATCAAGATAGGCGAGGGCTGGCTTTACCATAACTATATCGGCTCCCTCTTGGACATCAAGGAGAACCTCCTTTAAGGCTTCCCTTGAGTTGGAAGGATCCATCTGATAACTCCTTCTATCACCAAAAGCTGGGGCAGATTCCGCTATATCCCTAAAGGGTCCATAAAAAGCGGAGGCATACTTTGCAGAGTAAGCCATTATGGGAATATGTTCAAAACCAGAAGAATCCAAGGCAGACCTTATAGCCTTTACCATCCCATCCATCATACCAGAAGGAGCCAACATATCGGCCCCATTCTTTGCATGGGAAATGGCTTGTTTTTTAAGATTTTCAAGGGTTAAATCATTGTCTACCTCTTTATCCTTAAGTACTCCACAATGTCCGTGGGTGTTGTACTCACAAAAGCATACATCGGTAATCACGTATATATCGGGTACTTCCCTTTTAATAAGTCTAAGAGCCCTTTGAATTATCCCTTCATCGCTCCATGTGTCTGAGCCAACCTCATCCTTATGCTCTGGTATCCCAAAAAGAATTATAGCGGGTATGCCAAGGTCCCTTACCTCCTTTACGGCGTCCACAACCTTGTCAAGGGTGTATCGGAAAACTCCAGGCATACTTTCAACCTCTTCCACTATACCCTCTCCGTACCTTACAAAAATAGGGTAGATAAGGTCATCAAGGGTAAGCTTGGTTTCTCTTACCAATCTTCTTATATTTTCGTTCCTTCTAAGTCTTCTTGGTCTTAGCTTTGGGAATTCCATGGAATATAATATATAACAAAAGCGGGCGTAGCTCAGGGGTAGAGCGTCTGCTTCCCAAGCAGAAGGTCGCGGGTTCAAATCCCGTCGCCCGCTTTTTAGAGAAAAAATGTTATATTTTAATCTATGGAAATTGGCATAGTACTGGGTACAAAGCCTATAAGCCCATTAGAATTTTGGATAGGGGTAGAGGGGAATAACATAGTTCAACTGGATGATGTAGTTTATGTAGAAAGTATCGTAGGCAAGGAAAAGGTTAAATACTACGGCATAGTGGTTGAAGTAAATAAATTTATTGAAGGAGCAGAGCTTGTATACGATGCCCAGCTTGTGAATAAAGGTATAATACCAGTAAGCATAGCATACATAGCAAGGGTAAATATAACTCGCATAGACCCAGAGGTGTTTGTACCACCAGCACCGGGAGATAAGGTTTTTAGGGCAAGGGGTGAAGAATTTGAAAAAGCCCTTTATTACGATCAAATGAAGGAAAGGATTCCAGCGGGAGTGGATAGAAATGGCAACGTGGTTTATGTTAATTATCATTTTATAAACGGAATAGAGGGAGCCCACGTAAGCATATCGGGCATGTCGGGAATAGCTACAAAAACCTCTTATGCCCTCTTTCTCCTATATTCTATACTTGAAAAGGCAAGGGATGATAAGAAAAAACATGCCATCATCTTTAACGTAAAAGGCAAGGACCTTTTGTGGATAGATAAGAAAAGTAAAACTCTTGAAGAGTCCGATGAAAATCTTTACAGGATTATGGGGCTTTCTCCAGAGCCCTTCAAGGATGTACAGTTTTATGCACCACCAAAAGAAGATGACAGGAAATTTCCCGATAGTGAAAGGTTAGATGATAAAGTTAAATCCTTTTATTGGAGTATGAGGGAATTTGCGGAGGAGGGCTTAATAAAATTTATGTTCACAGAAGGAGAGGAGGGGATGTCTAACATAAACTATGTAATAGATAAGGTTGCAAACAAGCTATATAGCTTGGCAGAAGGAAGTCCAGAAGGACGATTAGTAGATGATTTTGGTAGAGATATAGAGGATTTAAAGAGGCTTGAGAAGTTATTTAAAGAAGCTATAAGAGAAAAGGAGCAAAATAGGAGTTCCGAGTTATATAAAAGCTGGTTTGGCGAGGCTCAAACGCAGACAGTTTATGCCTTCTTAAGAAGGTTTAGTAGGGCATGCTTGTATGTGAACAGGTTTATAGGTGAAGATTCCAGCCCTCCCGATTGGAGCAACAACAGAGTTTCTGTTATAGACATAAGCGGTATACACAGTATAGCAAAAATGTTCGTGGTTGGATCCATACTAAAGAAGATATTTAAATACAAGGAAAACATAGGCAAGGCGGAGCCTAAAATTTTTGTAGTGCTTGACGAATTAAATAAATATGCTCCAAAGGATGGTTGGAGCCCTATAAAGGATGTTATACTTGATATAGCGGAGAGGGGAAGAAGCTTGGGAGTAATACTTATAGGTGCTCAACAAACGGCAAGCGAGATAGAGAAAAGGGTAATAGCCAACTCTGCCATTAAGGTGCTTGGCAGGATGGATTCCAGCGAGGTTTTAAGCAAGGAGTACGATTATTTAACGGGAAACTTTAGGCAAAGGGCAATAATGCTAAAAAAGGGTACTATGATACTGTTCCAGCCAGATATTCCCAATCCCATGATAATAAGATTCCCAAAACCCGCTTGGGCTACCAGAAAATCAGAGGTAATGGAGGAGGAGCATGTTCCTAAAATTCCCGAGTCTTTTGATTATTTTTAGCCTTTTTTTAAGCTTCGGCTTTTCTCAAGCATTAGTAGTTAGAACAGGCAAGTATCCAGACAAAGAGCGTATAGTTTTACAACTGGAAAACAAAGTAGATTATAAAGTTTTTACCCTTGAGAACCCCAAAAGGATAGTAGTGGATATTATGGAAGATTTAAACATTAGCTTGCCAAAAGGATTGGAAGGCCGCGTTGGAAAACATCCATGGGGAACAAGGGTAGTATTTGAAAGGCCTTTTGACGATGTAAAAGCCTTTTCCTTGCAAGACCCTTTTAGGATAGTTATAGACGTATATGCTGCCAAGCCAGAAAGGCGGGAAAAGGTTGCCACAATAAGCCAGGATGATCCATTAGTAGAAATAGTAGATCCCGCATTTATAAGGGTACTTAGAAATACGGATATTGCCGATAAAAAACCAGAGAGATTAATAAGCGAGGTTAAGGGCGGTAGGATAGTATCTCAAAGAAGGGTTGTAGTAATTGACCCAGGACATGGTGGACATGACCCAGGCGCCATAGGGTTTATGGGTATTAAGGAAAAGGATGTTGTCCTTGCCGTGGCAAAGGAGCTTGCCAACCTTCTTGAAAAGGATGGT
>CALLAD010000136.1 GCA_938002625.1 uncultured Aquificaceae bacterium | reverse complement strand
CTGTCTCCGTTGTACATAGCCCTTATCTGTGGCACGGTTACGTGGGATTCATCCACAATAAGCAAAAAATCCTCTGGGAAATAATCCAGTAGGGTATAGGGCGGTTCTCCTGGTTTTCTACCGTCAAAATACCTTGAATAATTCTCTATACCCTTGCAATGCCCAAGCTCTCTTATCATTTCTATATCATGCATGGTTCTTTGATATAGCCTTTGTGCCTCTACGAGCTTTCCTTGACTTTTAAAATATTCAACCCTTTCTTTTAGGTCCCTCTCAATTTCTTCAAGGGCGGATTCCACTATATCCCTTGGGGCTATATAATGACTTGCTGGGAAGAGAATAACCCTTTTTAGTTCCTTAATCTTATGCCTGTTAATGGCATCCATAAGGCTTATAGATTCTATTTCGTCATCCCAGAATTCTATTCTTAAAAGCTGATCTTCCATATCCGATGGTATTACCTCCAAGGCATTACCTCTTACCGCAAAGGTTGCCCTCTTTATGGCGTAATCGTTCCTTTCATAGCCAATCTCCACAAGCTTTCTTGTTAGCTTACTCATGCTTACCTTGTTACCCACTTCTAAGGGGATCCTTAAGGAGTAATAAGCCTCTGGCGAGCCAAGGCCATATATACAAGAAACAGAAGCCACAACTATAACATCACGCCTTTCCAATACAGAAACGGTGGCTGAATGTCTATATCTTTCCAATATTTCGTTTATGCTGGCATCCTTGTCTATGTAAAGGTCCTTCTCTGGTATATAAGCCTCTGGTTGATAGTAGTCGTAATAGGATATAAAGTATTCTACGGCGTTATCTGGGAAAAGTTCCTTTAGTTCCCTGTAAAGCTGGGCGGCGAGTATTTTATTGTGAGCTATTATAAGGGTTGGTTTTCCGTATTTCTCTATTACGTTGGCTATTGTAAAGGTTTTGCCAGTACCAGTGGCACCAAGGAGCACTTGTTCCTTTATACCATTTTCCAAGTTTTCTAAAAGGTTAGCTATAGCCTTTGGTTGATCTCCAGAAGGCTTTAGGTTTGTTTTTAATTGAAACTTTCCCAAGGCTTGCATTAGTTTTATAATTTAACCTATAATATTTTCCATGGCAGGCCATAGCCACTGGGCTCAGATAAAGCATAAAAAGGCAAAGATAGATGCACAAAGAGGGAAAATATTTACAAAAATAATACGTGAAATAACCGTCGCAGTTAGAGAGGGGGGACCAAACCCAGAAACAAATCCAAGATTGAGAACAGCTATAGAAAACGCAAAAAGAGTTAACATGCCATCGGATACAATAGAAAGGGCAATAAAAAAGGGTACAGGAGAGATTGGGGGAGAAAATTACGAAGAAGTGCTCTACGAAGGTTATGGGCCAAATGGTGTGGCCCTTATGATACTTACATACACGGATAACAGAAATAGGACTACCTCTGAAATAAGGCATGTACTGTCCAAGCATGGTGGCAATTTAGGCTCTTCTGGTTGTGTTTCTTTCCTCTTTGATAGGGTGGGGATTATAGAGGTGAAAAAGGAAGGTATGAGCGAAGAAGAATTATACGAAAAGGCCATAGAAGCTGGAGCAGAAGACATAGAAGTTGGAGAGGAAAACTACATAATATACACAAAACCAGAAGATCTATACCAAGTAAAGGAAACTCTTACCTCTGTGGGGCTACAAGTAGAAAGGGCTGAAATAGCGTACAAGCCAAACACTTTGGTACCTATAAACGATACGGAAACAGCAAAGAAAATCTTTAAACTTATAGAAGCCCTTGAAGATCTTGACGATGTTAAAGAGGTTATAGCCAACTTTGATATGCCAAAAGAAATTATGGAAGCAAGCCTTTAAAAGATTCTATCCAAAAGCACCACAAGGAAAAATACTATGCTTATATAACCATTAACCGTAAAAAAAGCTTTATTTATCTTGGATAAGTCATGGGGTTTTATAAGGGAGTGTTCATAGTAAAGAAAAGCACCAATTGCCAAAAGCCCCAAAAGATATAAAAATCCCAAAAAATCAACCCTAAAAAGTAGAGGGAATAAAAACAAAAATGTTAGAAAGTGTAGAAGCCTTGATACTGTCAAGGACTTTTTTATTCCAAGCTTTACTGGAAGGGACTTTATACCATGCTCCTTATCAAAGTAATAATCTTGTAGAGCGTATAGTATGTCAAAGCCAGAAACCCAAAAGGCCATAGCCAAGCCAAGTATAAGGGCATTTAAGGAAATCCTCTCATTGAAGGATACATCAACCGCCAATGGTACAAGGAAATAAACGGCACCAAGAACAAAATGGGGATAATAGGTTATCCTTTTGGCATAGGGATAAAACCAAAGGAGGAAAATAACAATGGGAGACAGCAAAAAGGCATAAAGGTTTATCATCAGAGCGGAAAGCATGAAAATGACCGAGGATACTATGACAAGCTTTCTTATATCCCTTTCAGAAACTTCCCCCCTTGCATGTACCCAATCCTTTGTTCTTGGATTTAGTCTATCTATGGGCAAGTCTATAAGCCTATTTAGAGCCATTCCTGTGGTTCTTGCACTTATAAAAGCTACAAGCATCCAAAAAAACTTCCAAAAGGATGGCATTTCTTTGTATAAAACTACAAGGCTTGCGAGGGCAAAGGGAAGGGCAAATATGGTATGTTCAAATTTTGTTAGTTCAAGATACTTCTTCATCATATGTCAAATATAATCTCCGCAACCCATTCGCTCCCTACCTTTTCTACTTTTAGATTATGATAAGTGGCAGCCTTTATTACCAGCTTGGCTTCATGCCTTTGTGGATCAAACTTGTCACCCACCAATTTTACCCTTGCATAATCTTTCTTTAGCTCCAATACATGGCAAGAGGAAGCTACAAAGAGCTCGCTTTCATGAAGGAATATGGCCATGTTTATAAGGTCTACGAGAAGAAAGGGGATTTCCGAATGGGCTTCTATTATTCTTTCCTCCTTTTGCTCTATTTCTTCTATATGAGTAATTTCATTGAAAGTAGCCAACAAGCTTTTACATAGGAGATTTTCCAAGTTTTCTGCTCTTACCCTTATACCTGCATCCGCCGTTATGCTATCTATGGTTTCATAAAAGCTCATAGCCCAAGTACGTCAAACATGGAATAAAAACCCGGTGCCTTATCCTTTATCCATCGTGAAGCCTCTATGGCTCCCCTTGCAAATATATCCCTTGAGGAAGCCCTGTGAGTTAACTCCAATCTTTCGCCAAAGCCCAAAAAATAAATGGTATGCTCCCCTACCACATCTCCACCCCTTAGGGCCATTACTCCAATTTCTTTTGACCTTTCTCCTATTCCTTCTCTTCCATACACCTTTTTTTCAAGGTTCATTTCTTTAAAAAGGATTTCCTCCAATTTAAGGGCTGTACCGCTTGGTGCATCCTTTTTAAAACGATGATGGATTTCTAATATTTCTACGTCAAAATTCTTATCCTTTAATACCCTTCCTGCAATCTGTGCAAGCCTAAGGAGCAAGTTTACTCCAAGGCTCATATTGGGAGAAAGTAGCACAGGGGCATACTGGGAATAGGACTTTATTTCCTCCACTTCCTGAGGGCTAAAGCCAGTTGTTCCTATAACTATAGCTTTTTTTGCAAGAGTAGAAAGCTTGGTATGAGATACGGCGGCCGTAGGATTTCCAGAAAATTCAATAACTACGTCACCAAGGGGTAAGACCTCTTCAAGGCTTGATGTAAGGGGCAAGCCCTTTAATTGAGGTATATCAGAGGCTTCTCCCAAGTCAAAAGATCTTATACAGTTGGGGTTTTCCACACCAGCAACAACTTCAAAATCCGAATACTCAAGGGAAAGCCTTAGTATACTTCTGCCCATCCTCCCAAGGGCACCGCAAACTATGGCCCTTGTCATTCTTCCTCCTCTTCTCCGAATATCATATCTTCCAGCTCTTCTATAGCTTCCTCCGCTTGGTCTGGTGGCACGATGGATGGATATAGGGCCACTTGAATGCCTTCGGTAAAGAGAATCTTACTAAGAATTTCCTGAAGCTTTTCCACTTCCTCTGGTGCAAGATCGCCCCTGATGCTCTCTTCCACTGGCTTGCTTGTAAAAAAGAAGCCTACCAAACTAAAGGGAACAGCATAGACTTGTTCTTCCATAGCACTCTCCTTTTTGTGTTTTGAAGGAATATTATAATACTTTGCTATGAGAATAGCCAGTATAGATGTGGGTTCTTACTCCATAAGGCTGAGCGTTGCCGATTTAGATGGTGAATTAAAAATATTACACGAAGAAGGAAATATAACTGCTTTGGCTACTGGATTAAAAGAAAAGGGGCTATTAAGGGATGATAAAATGGAGGAAAGTTTAAAGGTTATAAAAGGTTTTGTAGAAAAAGCTCAAAGCCTTGGAGCCCAGCGTATAAAGATAGTAGGCACAGAGGCTTTAAGAAGGGCAAAAAACGCGGAAGAATTCATACATAAAGTAAAAAACATCACTGGTATTGATCTAAGAGTTATAACACCAGAGGAAGAAGGAAAATATGCCTTTCTTGCTGTTGCATATTCTCTAAAACCAAAGGGTAGATTTTGCATAATAGATCAAGGGGGTGGTTCTACAGAATTTGTTTGTGGAAAAGGTTTTCAAATAGAAAGCCTTAAATCTCTTCCTTTCGGGATAGTAAATCTTACTGAAGAGTTTATAAAAAATGACCCTCCCAAGAATTACGAGCTTGAGTCTTTGAAAAACTTCTTAGATGAACACATAGGCCAAGTAGTGGAACCTTGCGATGAGCTTATTGGTCTTGGTGGTACCATAACTACGATTGCTGCCATAGAGTATGGCGTATATCCCTACAAGGGGGAAGATGTTCACGGAAAGGAGTTGAGCCTTCAAAAAGTCATGTTTTGGCTTGAGCAGTTAAGTTCTATGAAGGAGAAAGATAGAATAGCTTATTTTCCCCACATAGAGGCCAAAAGGGCGAAGGTTATAGTACCAGGCTTGGTTATCTTTTACAGAAGTATGCTACTCTTTGGAAAGGATAAAATAAGAGTAAGCGATTGGGGTATAAAGGAAGGCCTGCTGGTTGAAGAAATTATGGAAGGGTATTAAAATATTAAGATAGTATAAGGCGGCGTAGCTCAGCTGGTTAGAGCGGAGATCTCATAAGTCTCAGGTCGGAGGTTCGAGTCCTCCCGCCGCCACTATTCTATGGATACTTTCCTTTGAAGTTCGTAAAGCTTTATTATTTCCTCCACCGTATTGGCATCCTCTGGTCCTTTATCTTCCCTTATAAAGCTAACAGCCCTCGGAAAGCGAAGGGCATAGCCTGGTTCCTCTAAGCTTCTTCCAGCAGTGTGCAAGGGGGAGCGGGTTATTTCATCAGCTCTTACCGTTATAACATACTTGGGTTCAACCCA
>CALLAD010000135.1 GCA_938002625.1 uncultured Aquificaceae bacterium | reverse complement strand
TCTAAAAAATAGCTGATAATCAGGTAAAAGCAACTGCCTTTCCAATAAGCCGATTCGATAGCAAATACTCGGCAATTTGTACGGCATTGGTTGCTGCTCCTTTGCGCAGGTTGTCGGCGACAATCCACAGATTCAGCCCATCTTCGATTGATTCATCGCGGCGAATTCTACCCACAAATACTTCGTCGCGGTTTTTAGCCAGCAACGGCATGGGGAATTATTTTAAATCAAAGCGAAGAAATTTTCTATGCAAAAAACATGATTTTTCTTCCACAAGTTTACTTTTTTAATCCCAAGCCCTCGTACCACCACTCTACGCCCAAGTATCCCCTTTTGACCACGTAATCAACTTTATCTCCCACATTAGCTTTTTTATAAAACTCCTCGCTTACTATGAAGGAATCACACCACCACTTATTCTTATGGTACTCTTCCAGGGTAACTCTATAGCCTTGTTTCAACGTGCGGTACTTTTCCTTTATTCTGTCTTCTCTTATTTCTGGCTGGGATGAATCAAACCTGCCGTTTATGTAGGATACAAAAATCAAGCTTATAAAAAGGGAACACACAAACAAAACAGAGAAAGTCTTTAGGATTACCCTTGAATATAGAGCTTCACCACCCACAAGAAGAGCTGTAAAGACAACATACAAAATCACTGGAAAGGATAATAGTTTTCCTCCTGTTAGCATAAGATCTAAAAAGCACATTGGCTTGTAATCATAGAACCCTCCTAAGGCTCCCACCAAAATCAGGGAAAGGGTAATCAAAATAGGCAGTTTCCAAGTTAGCCATTCTCTTAGTTTTTCCTTAGAGCTTCCATAGTAAGGGTACTTTTCAAGTATCTTCTTCAATTGAACTAAGCTGTTCAGAGCTTCAATAAGGTCTTGTTTGTTTAAATACTTTTCTAATTTTCCTCTCCCGATCCCAAAGCCAATTACTATACTCCCACCCTTTATCTCAAGGAGTACAATCCTATGAGATTCAAAAAGCTTAAGGACCTCTTCTTTAAAAGTCTCGTCTCTTAGTAAATTCCACGCCCACCCAGCATCCTCATACTCCAAAAAAAGCCCATCATACCTCCTTTTGTGAAATAAAGCATCAAGAAAGCCACCCTTCCACAGACGAAGCAAGCCAGAAAAGGGCATATCAATGCTTGCAGTAAAAATATACCCTCCATACCTTCTACCCCTTGAAAGTATAATCCTTTCGTTACCATAGCTTAATTCTGCCATAGGATAAATTAAACGCCTATATCCTTTGGGCTCTGCACCAAGGGATTTGTAAAACTCAAAAGTTTCTCTATTTAACGAAGAAATACCCTTATAGATAAACAATAAAAGTACGGGAAGGAAAAGGGCATAAAAGATTAAAAGGAAATCTTCAATCCCTTCCAACATCTATAGCTCCCAAGTCATACTCGCCCACTTGAGTAATTCTAACTCTTATAAAGTCTCCTGGCCTTAGTTCTCTTTCTGTCTCTATGTATGTAATGCCGTCAACCTCTGGAGCTTGTGCATATATTCTGCCAACGGGCACATAGCCAAACTCTTCATCATAACCGTCTACAACAAGAGGCAATTCTTTACCTATAAATTCCTTATTCTTGGAAATTGTTATCTCCCTTTGAATTTCTAAAAGCTCCTCTTTCCTTCTTTCTTTCTCCTCTGCACTTATAGGATCTCCAAGATTAAAGGCATAGGTCCCTTCTTCTTGATAGTAGGTAAAAACACCTACCCAATTAAAATGCCCCTCCGAGACAAAAGAAAGTAATTTTTCAAAATCCTCCACACTTTCCGTGGGATAACCCACTATAAAGGTAGTCCTAAGAATTGCATTGGGAAGCTTGTTTTTTATTCTATCTATCACCTTTCTGACAAAGTTAGAATCATACCCCCTCCTCATACTCTTAAGCACTTGGTCTGATATATGCTGCAAGGGTATGTCAAAGTAAGGGAGAAGCTTTTGAGAGCTTGCCATATAGTCAATAAGCTCTTCTTCTATCTCAGTAGGATAAAGATATAAAAGCCTTACCCACCTTATACCCTCTATTTTTTCCAGTTCTTCAAGGAGCTTTAAAAGTTGCCCTTTGCCGTATATATCCCTTCCATAATAAGTGGTATCTTGTGAAACTATACAAATTTCCTTTATGTCCTCTTGGGCAAGATATTGAGCCTCTTTTATCACTTCTTCCAAGGGCTTTGATCTATGCCTACCCCTTATTATGGGTATGGCACAAAAGGAGCATAACCTATTACAGCCCTCGGAGATCTTTAGGTAAGCGTAAGACTTTGGTGTTGTTATTACTCTCTTGCTTTCCTTAGAACTTTTCATTCCAAGAAATTCCACAATTTCATCCCAGCTTTCTGTGCCAAAATATGCCATTACTTCTGGAATTTCCTTTTGTAGTTCTTCTTTATATCTTTGTACCAAGCATCCCATTACTATAACCTTCTTTTTCTGGGCAAGCTCAAGTATGGTTTCTATTGCTTCCATCTTTGCAGGCTCTATAAAGCCGCACGTGTTTATCAGGATAATGTCTGCCTTTTTTGGATCATCCACAAGCTTTGCTCCACCACTCCTTAGCTTTCCCAACAGTACTTCCGTATCCACCAAGTTCTTGGCACATCCTAAGCTAATAACTCCTATTTTCATCATTCCTCATTTTAATCTAAAACTTTAAGACGTGAGCGAAGGGAAGGGAATTAAGTTAAAATTTACAAGGCACTATGAAAGTGCTTTTTTTTGGTACTCCCGAGTTTGCTCTTCCTTCCCTCAAAAGGTTAGCGAGTGAATACCAAGTTGTTGGGCTTGTTTGTCAACCCGACAAACCATCGGGAAGAGGACAAAAACTAACACCACCACCCACAAAGCTTTTAGCTCAAGAGCTTGGAATAAAAGTATTTCAACCAGAAAAGAAAGCTCAAATAATGCCCATAGTGGAAGAGGTTAAACCCCAATGTATTGTAGTGGTTGCCTACGGAAAAATTTTACCTTCAGAGGTTATTGCTTATCCAAAGTATGGTTGTATAAACCTTCATGCAAGCCTTTTACCCCTTTATAGGGGATCTGCTCCCATACATAGGGCTCTTATGTCTGGTGAAAAAAAGACGGGAAACACCATAATGCTCATGGATGAAGGTATGGATACAGGACCCATATTGGCTCAAGAGGAAGAGGAGATCCTTGAGGATGATAACATTAGAACCCTTTCCAATAGACTGGCAACCAAAGGAGCAGAGCTCTTGATAAGAACCTTAAGGGAATGGTTTGAAGGAAAAATAAAACCAGTAAAACAGGAACATTCAAGGGCTACTTACGCTCCACCTATTCAAAGGGAAGAATACAGAATATGCTGGAAGGCTTCGGCAGAAAGCGTTAAAGATAGAATAAGAGCCCTTTATCCCAATTGCTACACTTTAACAAAAGAAGGAGAGAGGATAAAGATTTTAAGGGTAAGAGTATTAAAGGAGAAGGGTGAACCAGGAGAACTTTTAAGCTTAAAAAAATTTATAGTGGCCTGCGGAGAGGATGCAATAGAAGTTTTGGAGCTTATATCACCAAAAGGTAAGACAATGTCTGGTGAAGACTTTATGAAAGGCTATAAAGTAGAAAAACTCCTTTGATTAACTCCAGAGTTTTCCAAAGATTTCCAGAGGAATATTGGGTTCTGGATTTATATTCTCTGGAGCTACTATACCCCTTTTAAACCTTTCCATGCCAGCATAAGCTATCATTTGAGCATTATCCGTAGAAAGCTTAGGATGGGGAATATGAAGTTCAAAGCCAAGTTTTTGGGACTTTTCTTTAAATCTTCTTCTTAGCTCGGAATTGGCAGATACACCACCAACTATCACAAGTCTTTTTATCCCAGTTTTTTCCATAGCTAAAAGAATTTTTCTTTCCAACACATCCATAACTGCCTCTTGAAAAGAAGCAGAAAGATCCTCCTTTAAATAATCTCCCTTTTCTATTATTTTCCTTACAGCAGTTTTCAAGCCACTAAAAGACATATCAAAAGAATCTTCCTCTATCATTGGTCTTGGTAGCTTGTATATGGCATTTCCTCCTTTCGCCAATTGGTCTATTATTGGTCCACCCGGATAACCAAGATCCATAAGCTTTGCTACTTTATCGTAGCTTTCGCCCACTGCATCGTCAAGGGTGCCGCCAAGAAAAAGATAATTACCAAAAGATTCTACGAGATATATATCCGTATGTCCCCCAGATACTATGAGGGCAAGAAAAGGATATTCTACTGGTTTTTCAAGAAATACGGAGTATATATGCCCTTCCAAGTGATGAACGGGCACAAGGGGTTTTTTAAGATAATAGGCTAAGGCCTTGGCAAAGCTTGCCCCAACCACTAAGGAAAGAATAAGGCCTGGTGTTAGGGTAAAGGATATAAAATCTATCCTTTTTATATCAAACCCCGTATCCTTCAAAAGCTTGTCTAAGAGCGGTAAAAGATTCTTAGTATGCTCCCTTGCAGAAAGTTCTGGCACCACTCCCCCATAGGGAAAATGAACCTTTGCTTGGGACAGTATTATATCGCCTATTACTCCCTTTTCATCTGAATATATACATAAGGCAGTTTCATCGCAGGAGGTCTCAATTGACAGGGTGTGCATATTTTCTTTGACCCGCCTTTATTATCTCCATAGCCTTTCTCAATTGGGGATCAAGGGATGGCTCAAGTATAAGCCCAGGAACGCCTTCCAGTTTCTTCTGCCTTATGGTTTCCTGAAGCTTTTCCTCTTCTTGTTCTGTCATCTTTACTTCAACATCTGGTTGTATACCCTTTTTGTCTATAAGCCTTCCCAAGGGTGTATAGTAATAAGCTACGGTAAGCTTTATAGCAGAGCCGTCCTCAAGGGGCATTATGTTTTGAACCGATGCTTTACCAAAGCTTTTTTCTCCGAGTATTATTGCCCTCTTATGATCCTGAAGTGCTCCAGATACTATTTCCGACGCACTGGCAGAGCCCCTGTTTATTAGTACGACAACAGGTATATTTTCTGGTATAACTGGTTTTCTCCTTGAAAAATACCTATTTACTTCTCCTTTTCTTGTCTTAGTGTAAACTATAAGCTTACCATCCTTTATGAAAAGTTCCGATACGTTAATTGCCTCTGTAAGTAAACCGCCAGGGTTATTTCTTAGGTCAAGTATTATTCCCTTCATACCCTGAGAAGTAAGGCTTCTAAGCGCCTTTTCTACTTCTCTCCCAGAACCCTCGGTAAACTGGGATAGCCTGATATAACCAACATCCTCAATTTTTGTCCATTTTATGCTCTCTATCCTTATTTTCGCCCTTTCCAATTCCAACCTTATGGGTTTATCAAGCCCTTTCCTCATTATGGTTAAGTTCACCTTTGTACCGGGCTTACCCCTTATTCTCCTCACCACATCCATTAGAGACATATTAGAAGTATCTTCTCCATCAATTTCCAGTATCACATCTCCAGACCTTATGCCTGCCCTAAAGGCTGGTGTCCCTTCTATTGGTGATATTACTATAGGCCTACCCTTTTCTATACCTATCTCTATACCTACTCCCCCAAACTCTCCTTCCGTTTCTTGTTGAAATTCCCTGTACTGCTCAGGTGTAAAAAAACTGGAAAAAGGATCAAGGGACTTAAGCATGCCATTTAAAGCTCCATAAATGAGATCTTTTGTACTTACATCCCCCACATAGCTTTCCTTTACAGTTTTAAAAACATCGGTAAAAAGTCTAAAGTACCTATAGTCGTCACTTTGGTTGCCAGATTGTGAGGCTCCAGCATTGCCAAGAAAGAAACCAACAAAAAAGGTGAGCATTAGAAGACTAATAACCTTTAACCTTTTCATTTCTACTTTTCCTCCGTACTAATAAATATAAATTTAACATCTCTAAGATAAAAGGATGCCTGCCCCATTTGTGATTTTCCTTTGCAATAGGTGTTTGGGGATACAATATACTCCTTTGAGCCTCCATTTTTTAAGTAAAGCTTAAGTTTAAGATCCTTGTCCCTTTGAGTAAGAACTTCTACTTTATCCAAGCTTGAAAAGTCTATAGAATATTCCAAATTACCCTCTTTTACCCTTATGTATGTCCTTCCATCACAAACAAGGCTGCTAAGATTATGCCTTATACCTTCCTTGTCCTCTACAACAAATTTTAGCTTACCCTCTTTTACTGGTTCTCCCATAGAGAGTAAAAAAGGTAGCAAAAGAACTATCCTTTTCATTTTTATTTAAATTATACCCTCTTCCTCATCTTTATGAAGTTTGTATATAAGACTATCGGTGAGGGCTATCCAAGAGGCTTCTATTATATTCTCCGATACTCCCACGGTACCCCACTTTTTCCTTCCATCGGTTGATTCTATAAGCACTCTAACTTTTGCCTTTGTTCCTTCCGATTCGTTGACTATCCTAACCTTATAATCTATCAACTGCACTTCCTTTAGATTAGGATAAAATTCTTCTAAGGCTTTTCTCAGAGCTCTATCTAATGCACTAACTGGTCCATTGCCCAAGGCTGCCGTATGTTCCTTTACATCTCCCACATAAAGCCTTACTGTAGCTTCTGATACTGGCAAATTATCCCCGCTCCTTTTTGCTATTAATACTCGGTAGGCATCAAGATTGAAATAGTCCCTGACTAAACCAAAATGTCTTTTGCACAAAAGCTCAAAGGAAGCCTCTGCGGCTTCAAAATGATAGCCGTCTTTTTCTAATTCTTTTATTTTCTCCACAAGCTTTATGAGTTCAGGAGAATTTTCATCTACCTTTATGCCCATCTCCCTCAGCTTATAGTACACGTTGCTTTTTCCAGAAAGGTCAGATACGGTTATTTTCCTTTTATTGCCAACAAGGCTTGGATCAATGTGTTCGTAAGTGCTCGCATGCTTTATAACCGCCGAAGCATGCACGCCAGCTTTGTGGGCAAAGGCACTTTCACCCACATAGGGCATGTTTTTTGGTAGGGGCATGTTTGATATTTCAGATACAAAATAGCTAAGCTCCGTAAGCTTTTTTAAACTTTCATCGGGCACGGCTCTATAACCCATTTTTATTTGAAGATTTGCTATTATGGAACAGAGGTTAGCATTTCCCGTTCTTTCTCCTATACCATTTATGGTGCCATGTACTTGTCTGGCTCCAGCCATTACCGCCATAAGGGAATTGGCAACTCCTGTATCGGAATCGTTATGGGCATGAATTCCAATTTTTGCCTCTGGAAAGTTTTCCCTTACCTTTCTTGTTATCTCATATATTTCATGGGGGAGGCATCCACCGTTGGTATCACATAATACTATCCAGTCTGCGCCACCTTCAAGGGCAGCCTTTAACACTTCAATGGCGTATTCGGAATTGTTTTTATACCCATCAAAAAAATGCTCTGCATCAAATATAACCTCTTCTACGTATCTTTTTAAAAAGCTTACAGATTCATAAACCATTGAAAGGTTTTCTTCTAAGGTGGTTTTCAAGGCTTCTTTTACATGAAAGTCCCAACTTTTACCAAAGATGGTTATAACCTTTGCTCCAGATTTAATAAGATTTTCAAGTTGGGGGTCTTCTTCCGCTTTTTTCCCAGGTCTTCTTGTAGCTCCAAAGGCTACAATCTTTGTATGAATAGGCTTATATTTTTTTAGCCTCTCAAAAAGTATAGTATCCTTTGGATTAGCTCCAGGCCATCCACATTCTACGTAATCTATCCCAAATTCATCAAGCTTTTGGAGTATACGCAGCTTGTCTTCTATGGAAAAATTAACGCCCTCTGCCTGTGAACCATCCCTAAGGGTAGTATCATAAATAAAAACCTTTTCCATAACTAATAAAATATACTAAACCCCAACCACTTTGGCATTTTGTATCATTTTAATCTTAGTTTTCTAACCTTTTCCCTGCTTTTCTGTCTTAGTTCTTCAAATTCTAAAGACCTATCTATATCTGGTATACTAAGAACTTTTAAACTTTCTTGGAAAGCCCTTTCAAGGTCATAAGCTTTGAAGTTTTTTATGTAGTCAGGTAATAGATGGTACTCCTCCCTCCTCAGGGCTTCTATGAGTTCCATAGCATAGGGAGAAATTCTAAGCTTGTTTAAGTCCACATTTTCAAAGCCGAACCTGTAAAGCCCAGCCAAGAGAACAGCTTCGTGATAGTTTATGTTTACCCTTTCTTTTTTCTTTGTATCTTCTGTTTTTATAAGCCTATCTTGCAAACTAACCACGGGCAATCCTGTGATTTTTGACACTTCCTTTAAAAGCTCATATCTTTTTATACCGTCTGGCATAAAGCTACAAAAATATAAAAGGTCTTCAAAGGCTAATTTATCATCCGTCTTTATTCTTTCCAAAAGATAAGGCTCTAAGTCTTGGCTTAATCTTATAATCTCCCTTAAAATAGAGGGCTCTTTTCTTATCAAAGAATCTGGATCTTCACCTTCTGGAAGTAGAGCTATTTTTACCTGCATACTGTATTGTATTAAATAGGGGGCTGCCGATTTAATTCCTTTTCTACCAGCCTC